>JAENXP010000748.1 GCA_016649475.1 Burkholderiales bacterium
ATCCCCTCATTTTGAAATAGACTCTTGGAAGGTTCCATGTCCCTCAGAAAAATCGCGCAGGCCCTGGGCCTCGCCGCCTTCCTCTGCTGCACGCATCCGGCCTGGGCGCTGCCCGCCGATCTGGTGCTGGCGGTGGCCGCGGGTGACAGCGACGAGCAGGTGGCCGCGGTGGGCAAGCTGGTCGCATCGGGGGACGCGGGCGTAGACACCTATTTTCAGGCGCTGCTCGAGGGCGAAGTACAGGTGGCAGGCGGCAAGCGCGTGCTCATCGTGAAGGACTCGCAGGGCGTCGACGCCGCGAGTGGCGAAAAAGTCGATCCGCTGCCGGCGGACCTCGAAGACGCAATAGTGAACAACCGGCTGCGCGGCACGCTCGAAGGCGCGCGCAGCGCACTCAAACTGAGTTCGCCCGACCGTGCCGAGCGGCTGGCCGCGGTCAAATCGCTGGAAGACGGCGCGCGCGAGGGCATGCTGCCGCTGATCGCCGCAGCGCTGGCGCGCGAAACCGACGCGCAGATAAAACAATCGCTCACCCTGGTGCAGGCGAGCATCCAACTGAAAAGCGCCGACGCCGCGCTGCGCATGGCGGCGGTCAAGGCGCTGGCGCAAAGCGACAACCCCAACACGAAAATGCTGCTGCTCGGCCGCCTGGAAAAAAAGGGCGAGGTCTATGCCGAGCCTGACGCGGCTGTGCGCGCCGCGGCGCAGGCCACGCTGAAGGCGGTGCAGGCGCGGCTTACCACCGCAGATCGCATCAACCAGGTGTTCACCGGCGTCAGCCTTGGCTCCATCCTGCTGCTTGCGGCGCTGGGCCTTGCGATCACCTACGGTTTGATGGGCGTGATCAACATGGCACACGGCGAATTGATCATGGTCGGCGCCTACGGCACCTACCTGGTGCAGAACCTGTTCCGCGCGCAGATGCCGGCCCTGTTCGACTGGTACCTGCTCGCCGCCGTGCCCGCGGCATTTTTCGCCTCGGCCCTGGTCGGCATGGCGCTCGAGCGCAGCGTGATCCGCTTTCTTTATGGCAGGCCCCTGGAAACCCTGCTCGCCACCTGGGGCATCAGCCTGATCCTGATCCAGTCGGTGCGCACCCTGTACGGCGCGCAGAACGTGCAGGTGGAAAACCCGGTATGGATGTCCGGCGGCGTGGAACTCATGGCGAACGTGGTGTTTCCCTGGAACCGCGTGGTCATCATCGGCTTCGCCGCGGCGGTGTTGCTGCTGGTTTGGTTCCTGCTCACGCGCACGCGGTTGGGTCTGTTCGTGCGCGCGGTCACACAAAACCGCGGCATGGCCAGCTGCGTCGGCGTGCCGACCACGCGCGTGGACACCCTCGCCTTCGGCCTGGGTTCGGGCATCGCCGGGCTCGCCGGTTGCGCCCTGTCGCAGATCGGCAACGTCGGCCCCGACCTGGGCCAGACCTATATTGTCGATTCCTTCATGGTGGTGGTGCTGGGCGGAGTGGGCCAGCTCGCCGGCACGGTGTATGCGGCGCTGGGTCTGGGCATGGCGAACAAGTTTCTCGAAGCCTGGTCGGGCGCGGTGCTGGCCAAGATCGCCATTCTGGCGTTCATCATCGTGTTCATACAGAAGCGCCCGCAGGGTCTGTTCGCCCTCAAGGGCCGCATGGCGGACAACTGATGGGTCCGCTCGCCTCTACGATTTCGCGTCTTTACGGCCCCCGCGGCTGGATTGCGCTGGGCGTGTGTGCGGTGATCTTGTTCGTGGCCTTCCCGCTGGCCAACCTCGCTCTGCCCGAGGGCAGCCTGTTCCATGTTTCGGATTACACCGTCGCGCTCATCGGCAAGATCATGTGCTATGCCATCGTCGCCGTGGCCATGGATCTGGTCTGGG
>JAENXP010000513.1 GCA_016649475.1 Burkholderiales bacterium
AACGAGGCCGTCACCATGCGCAAGCGATTGTGCATGTACCCGGTACTGGCGATCTGGCGCATAGCCGCATCCACCAGCGGATAGCCGGTGCGGCCGGCACACCAGGCGGCGAAGTAGTCCCTGCGGTTCTCGAATTCGAGCGCGTCGTATTCCGGGCGAAACGCGGACGTTGCCGCGTGGGGGAAATGGTAGAGGATAGCGAAATAGAATTCGCGCCAGATAAGTTCTGACAGCCAGACCGCGGCGCCGCGAGTAGCGCGCGCATGTGCCAAAGCCGCCAGCCTGCGAATGGAGACGGTGCCAAACCGCAGATGCACCGACAGACAGGACGGCCCGGGCAGTGCGGGAAAGTCCCGCGCTGTGGCGTAGGCGTCGATGCGATCTTCAAAGTCGCGCAACAACTTGTCCGCGCCGGACATGCCCGCCGGGATGCCCAATTCGCGCAGGTTGGTGGTTTCGAATCCGAGCTGCGCCAGCGAGGGCATGGCTAAGGCCGCCGGCCTGGCCAGCTTGGCCAGATGCTCTTCGACCGGATAGGGCTGCATGCTTAAACCATCGAGCTTTTTCAGCCAGGCGTTCTTGTAGGGGGTGTACACCTGGAACGGATTTCCGCCCTGCGTCAGCACCTCTACAGCCTCGAAAACGACCTGGTCCTTGAAGCTATGGAAGGCGATGCCCGTTTTGGCGAGCGCGCCCGCTACCACCGTATCGCGCGCACGCGCCTGCGGCTCGTAATCGCGGTTGGCGTAGACCGCCTGCACTTCCAGCTCGGCGGCTAGGCGCGGTATTTCGTCGCACGCCCTGCCGTGCAGCACCAGCAGATCACCGCCATTGCGGCGCAGTACGGCGGCGAGTTCCTGCAGCGACTGCCAGATGTATTCCACGCGCCGGTCTGCGCGCGCCGGCAGCGATGCAAGAATATCCGTATCGAAGATGAAGGCGCAGTAGACGGCACGGCTGGCTTTCAGCGCGTGGTAAAATGCTGCGTGGTCTTGCACACGCAGGTCACGCCGGAACCAGACCAGGGCTTTGGGGTAATTCGGTTCGTTCTGCGCCAAAATTGTGTATGTTCTGCCGGAGGTTTAAAATACCACAGTGGCGATCGACCTTACCCACCATTTTCTCATCGCTATGCCGAACATGGTGGACCCTTATTTTGCCAAGTCCCTCACCTACATCTGTGAGCACAATGAGCAGGGCGCACTCGGCGTGGTAGTCAACCGCCCCATAGACCTGAGCCTGCAAGCGCTGTTCGAGCGCATCAATCTCAAACTGGAACGGCACGAGTTGCACGACATTCCGGTCTATTTCGGCGGCCCGGTTCAGACTGACCGCGGTTTCGTGCTGCATCAGCCGCTAGGAGATTGGCATTCCACGTTGAATGTGCGCGACCGCCTTGGCCTCACCACCTCCAAAGACATACTTGAAGCGGTAGGCAAGGGCAGCGGTCCCGCCAAAATGCTGGTCACTCTGGGCTACTCCGGGTGGGCTGCGGGGCAACTTGAGCACGAACTGGGACAGAACGCGTGGCTGACCGTGGCTGCGGGCGAACAGATCATTTTCGATCTTCCTGCAGAGGAAAAACTGCCCGCGGCGATGGAGCTCTTAGGCGTGGATTTCGCCAGCCTGTCGGAGGACACGGGACATGCGTAACTGCGGCTGGTGCGCAACCGGTCAGCGCTGATGGGTGGAAACGAAACCGGCTTGGCTACGCGATACGCATCGGCCCCCGGCCGCCTTGGCGCTACCAGTACGGTTCTTGCGTTCGATTTCGGCGAAAAATTCACTGGCGTCGCGGTAGGCGAGTCCAGCGTCGGCTTGGCGCACCCCCTGGGGCTGATAGTCGCGGAAAAAAGCGCCGTGCGCATGGAAGAAGCCGCCAGCCTGGTCGCCGAATGGAAACCGGGTTTTCTCGTGGTGGGACTGCCGCTTTCGATGGACGGTACGGAACACGAGTTGACACGCCGCTGCCGCCGTTTCGCTCGTCAGCTCGAGGCCAGATTCGGGCTGCCGGTCAAGCTGGTGGATGAGCGCTTGAGCTCGGCGGCGGCCAAAGAGGCGTTAAAAGCGGCGGGGAAAGGGGGGCGCAAACACAAGCTGCGCACCCATCAAGTGTCGGCACAGATAATTTTGCAGAGCTATTTCGATGACCCTGGTTCTTCCTGATCCTGAAATTCTGTGCGCGGAGCTGGTGCGACAGCTCCGCCCGGATGTTACTGCCGATACCGCGCTGGTAGGCATCCATACCGGCGGCGTCTGGCTGGCCGAGCGGCTGCACGCGGCGCTAGGCATCGTGCTGCCGCTGGGCCTGCTCGATATCTCGTTCTATCGCGACGACTTCGACCAGACCGGGCTGCATCCGCAGATAAAACCAACCCAGATTCCATTCGACGTCGGCGGCCGCCACATCATACTTGTGGACGATGTTCTTTATACCGGCCGTACCGTACGCGGCGCGATGAACGAATTGTTCGACTACGGCCGGCCCGCTTCGATCAGCCTCGCCGTGCTGATCGACCGCGGCGGGCGCGAACTGCCGGTGGCGGCCCGATATATTGGAACAAGATTGGAGGTGCCGTCTGAGGATATGCTGATGCTCGACCGCGACGAAAAGGGCAAACTCAGGCTGAAATACGATGCGTAACCCACAGTTGAACAGCAACGGCGAGTTGCAGCACCTGCTTACCATAGAAGGACTGCCACGCGAGACGCTCACCCATATTCTCGATACCGCCACTTCGTTCGTCGGCCTCACTGAGCGGGAAGTCAAAAAAGTCCCGTTGCTGCGCGGGAAATCGGTATTCAATCTTTTCTTCGAGAACTCCACTCGCACTCGCACCACGTTCGAGATTGCAGCCAAGCGCCTGTCGGCCGACGTCATCAATCTGAACATCGCCGTGTCTTCGCATACCAAGGGCGAGA
>JAENXP010000405.1 GCA_016649475.1 Burkholderiales bacterium
CTTGAAATACGCGCCCGCTGCCTTGCCGATAGTGCCGTAGGCCGAGGCCGGTCCGCTGTAGGGCATGATGTTGCCGATCTTGATCTCGGTGTCGGACGCACCCGTATCGTATTTCTTCTGTGCCAAGGCCGCCGATGTGCCGAGCGCAAGCCCGGCAATCACGGTCGCTGAAACTAGCAAGTGCTTGGTTGACATGCTGACCTCCTTTGGTTGTGATACTACGACGTTTGACTCTTGCTACTGCCCTTCGATTTGCTCTGTATCCGCGCCCAAGCGATGCGAATCGCGCCCGCCACACCAACCGGCATCACGTACATGAACCCGATCACGAATACGCCGTAGATCGCCCACGGCGCCGCCCTGGAAATCTGATCGGCGATATTGGGCACGAACTGGATGAACAACGCCCCGTAGATAGCGCCGGGGATCGACGCGAGGCCGCCGACGACGATGCCGATGAGAAAGGTGATCGACAGGAATATGGTGAAACTGTCCGGAGCGACGAACTGCACTGCGATTGCGCCCAGCGCACCGGCGACGCCAGTGTACATCGCGCTCACCCCGAAGGCGAGCGACTTGTACAGCGCGTTGTTCACCCCCATCGCTTCCGCGGCAATCGGTTGGTCGCGGATGGCGATGAGCGAGCGCCCGATGCGGCCGCGCAGCAGGTTCCAGCCGAGCAGAAACATGACCAATAGCACCGCCAGGGTGAAGTAATACAGCCACTGATCCTGGTTGATCGGCAGCCCGAACGGGGGGTCGGGTTTGATGATGACTATGCCCTGCACGCCGCCGGTCCAGTGCTCGATATGCTTGTCCTTGAGCAGTTGCGGCATCGACACGCCGAGGCCGAAGGTGGCAAGCGCAAGATACAGCCCTTCGAGGCGCAATGCCGGCAGGCCAAACAGAAAGCCGGCCACAAGGCACACTACACCGGCCACCGGCACGGTGAGGTAGTAGGGTACGCCGAACTTGTCCATCAGGATCGCGGCGACGTAGGCGCCAATGGCGTAGAACGCGCCATGACCCAGTGAAATCTGGCCGTTGTAGCCGGTGAGAATATTGAGCCCCAGCAGCGCGATCGCGTAGACCAGCACCAGGGTCAGCTGGAAGGTGCGGTAGTTGCTCACCAGGAAGGGCAGCGCGCACACGGCGAGCAGCAGCACGGCGTAAGCGATGACCCGGCGCTTGTTCATTGCGACAGGGACGGGCGCGGGCGATAGGGTCGTCATGCGTTCATACCCTGGTTACGTGAACTTTGCCGAACAGGCCCGAAGGCCGGACCACCAGCACGCTGACGATCAGCACCAGCGCAAACGCGAGCTTGAGTTCGTTGCCGATGACGTAGGCGCCGAGCAGGTTCTCCAGCACGCCGACGATGAAACCGCCCAGCACCGCACCGCCGGGGTTGTCGATGCCGCCGACCAGCGCCGCCGCGAATGCATACAACAGGATGCCTGACATCATGTTCGGATCGAGATAGACCACAGGGGCGACCATCATGCCGGCGACGGCGCCGATCGCCCCCGCGAGGCCCCAGCCCAGCGCCAGCATCCAGCCGACGCGGATGCCGACCAGGCGGCTCGATTCAGGGTTTTGCGCGGCCGCGCGCATCGCCAGCCCCAGCGGGGTGAAGCGGAAGAATGCGTACAGCAAGGCAAGCACTACCAGTGTGACGCCTACCGCGCCGATCTGGTGCGAGGAAAAGAAATGGCTGCCAAAGTGCAGGGGCTCTTTCGGGAACGGGCTCGGAAACACCTTGATGGTGTAGGTGTAGATCCAGCCGGCGAGGCTATTGAATATCACCAGCAGGCCGATGAACACGACCACCACCGACAGCACCGGCGCCTGCTCCACCGGGCGCACGATGATGCGCTCGACCAGCACGCCCAGAATGAAAGCGATTACGACCGTGAGAAGAAACGCCGGCCAGTAGGGCATGCCGGCATTGATCAGGGCCCAGGCAATGTAGGTCGAGAACATGGCCATTTCGCCTTGGGCAAAATTCACATGGTGCGTCGCCTGGTAGATCATCACCAGCGCCAGCGCGACGCTGGCGTAAATTCCGCCGGTGGCGAGACCGGCAAAAACCTGATTGAGGAAGGCGTCCATAGCTTTTGCCCTGCCCTAGTAGCCCAGATACGAGCGCCGCACGGCGTCGTTGCTTTTGATTTCGGCCGAGGTGCCGGAAAGCACCACGCGCCCGGTTTCGATAAGGTACGCGTGATCGGCCAGATCCAGGGCCATGGCCGCGTTCTGCTCCACCAGCAATATGCTGACCTTCTCGCTCTGGTTGATCGCCCGCATGATGTCGAATATCTCGCGCACGATCAGCGGCGCCAGGCCGAAAGAGGGCTCGTCCAGCAGCAGCAGGCGCGGCCGCAGCATCAGCGCGCGCGACACCGCCAGCATCTGCTGCTCGCCGCCGGAGAGCGTGCCGGCCTGCTGATGGCGGCGTTCCTTCAGCCGCGGGAAATAGCCGTAGATGCGCTCGAAATCTCTTTCCACTTCGCGCTTGTCCTTGCGCACATAGGCGCCCAGGCGCAGGTTCTCTTCGGTGCTCAGATTGACGAAAGTGCCGCGGCCGTCGGGCACATGGGCGATACCCAGGCGCACGATATCCTCGGTCGACTTGCGCTCGATGCGCGCGCCGCCGAAGCTGATTTCGCCCGAGGTCTGCACCATCGCGCACAGCGCGCGCAGCGTGGTCGTCTTGCCCGCGCCGTTGGCGCCGAGCAGCGCCGTGATCGAGCCCTCCTCCAGCGCGAAATCGATGCCATGCAACACGCGGGTCGGGCCGTAGGCGGCGTGCAGCCCGGACACCTGCAGCAGCGCAGCCATCAGACGCTGGTCCCCAGGTAAGCCTGTACCACTTCGGGGTGCTGCTGCACCTCGGCCGGCGTGCCCTCCGCAATCTTGCGCCCGAAGTTAAGCGCCACGACTTTGTCCGAGACGCTCATCACCAGGCTCATGTGGTGCTCCACCAGCAGCACGGTGACGCGTAGCCGGTCGCGGATGTCGCGGATCAGCGCGCCGAGCGCATCCACCTCCTCGTGGTTGAGACCGCTCGCCGGTTCGTCCAGCAGCAGCAGCCTGGGCTTGCTCGCGAGCGCACGCGCCAATTCGACGCGCTTTTGCGTGCCGAAGGGAAGGTCGGACACACGCTTGCCGGCGACCGCCTCCAGATTCAGGAACGCAACCAGTTCCTGCGCCTTGGCAGCGGATGCGTGCTCCTCCCGCGCAACCCGCGGCAGGCGCAGCGCATTGGAGAGGAAACCAGTGCTGGTGCGGCAATGCAGGCCGAGCATGACATTGTCCAGGACCGACATGCTGCGAAACAGCGCCAGGTTCTGGAAGGTGCGGCCTATGCCCGCCGCGGCTATGCCGTGCCGGGGAATGTCCAGCAGCGACCGGCCGTCAAACGCGATCGTGCCGCTCTGGTAGCGGTAGAGCCGGGAAAGGCAGTTGAACAGCGTGGTCTTGCCGGCGCCGTTGGGGCCGATCAGGCCGGCGATCTGTCCGGGCGCGATATCGAAGGAGACGCCGTCGAGCGCGACGATGCCGCCGAAGTGCACGGACACGCC
>JAENXP010000168.1 GCA_016649475.1 Burkholderiales bacterium
GATCAAGGAGAACATGGACCTGCAGTTGCGCGACTGCAAGGAGGCGCCGTTCTACACCCTGGGGCCGCTCACCACCGACATCGCACCCGGCTACGATCACATCACCTCGGGTATCGGCGCGGCGATGATAGGCTGGTACGGCACCGCCATGCTCTGTTACGTCACGCCCAAGGAGCACCTGGGCCTGCCGAACAAGGCCGACGTCAAGGACGGCATCATCACCTACAAGATCGCGGCGCATGCGGCCGACCTCGCCAAGGGGCACCCGGGCGCGCAGATCCGCGACAACGCGCTGTCCAAGGCGCGCTTCGAGTTCCGCTGGGACGATCAGTTCAACCTTGGACTCGATCCGGACAAGGCGCGCGAGTTCCACGACGAGACCCTGCCCAAGGACAGCGCCAAGGTCGCGCATTTCTGCTCCATGTGTGGCCCGCATTTCTGCTCCATGAAAATCACCCAGGACGTGCGTGACTACGCGGCGGCGCAGGGCGTGGACGAGCAGGCGGCGCTGGCCGAAGTGGCAACTGCAGGCATGGAACAAAAGTCGGTGGAGTTCGTGAAGAAGGGCGCGCAGATCTACTCCAAAGCCTGAAGATCGGCGGTGCAAGTGAATACGGCGCGTTCACGCGCCGTTTTTTTTGCCCCTGATGCGGATGCAATCTGCCGTGCGCGCTTACAATTGGCCACATGGACACGATAATCCTCGTCAAAGCGCTCATTCTCGGCGTGGTCGAAGGCCTCACCGAGTTTCTGCCGGTGTCGAGCACCGGTCACCTGATCCTTGCCGGCGACCTGCTCGGTCTCAACGACGAAAGGGGCAAGCTGTTCGAGATCGTGATCCAGTGCGGCGCCATTCTCGCGGTGTGCTGGGAATTTCGCGCAAAAATCATCACAGTGATTTCGGGTTTGGGCTCGGAGCGCGAGGCACAGCGCTTCGCCCTCAATCTCGTGATCGCGTTCATTCCGGCAGCGGTGCTGGGTCTGGTGTTCGGAAAAGCGATCAAGGCGCAGCTGTTCCAGCCGGTGCCGGTGGCGCTGGCTTTCATCATAGGCGGCTTCATCATCTTGTGGGCGGAAAAGCGCGAGCACACGGTGCGCATCCGCGAAGTGGAGGATCTGCGCTGGATGGACGCCCTGAAATTGGGTTTCGCTCAGGCGTTTGCGCTGATCCCCGGAACCTCGCGCTCCGGCGCCACCATCATCGGCGGATTGCTGTTCGGCCTGTCACGCAAGGCGGCGACCGAGTTTTCGTTTTTCCTCGCCATCCCGACCTTGTTTGCGGCCTCAGCCTATCAGCTGTACAAGGAGCGCGCGCTGCTGTCGCTCGATGATTGGGGAATGTGGACGGTAGGATTTGTTTCCGCCTTCATTTCAGCTTTTCTGTGCGTACGCTGGTTGCTGCGCTATATCTCGCACCACGATTTCACGCCGTTCGCCTGGTACCGCATCGCCTTCGGGTTGGTGGTGTTGGGCACGTCCTACTCGGGTATGGTGAACTGGTCCGTGCACTGAAGGGCTCAACCCTGCATGGGATTGCCGGTGAGACCAGACAAATTACCGCTGTTTCAGAAGGCCGCGACCGCGCCGTCGGAGCGCGGATCGGCGCCGCCTTCGAGCACGCCGTTGGCATGGCGCACGATCGCGCCGGCATGACCCATGGTTTCGTCCCAGGCTTGCAGCACCTCCACCTCGTGTCCCCGGCGCCGCAACTGGTCGATCACCGGCGGGGGGAAGCGCGCTTCCAGCTTAAGCGTGTCGCTGGTCTGTCCCCAGGTGCGCCCCAGCAGCCAGCGGGGCGCGCTAACCGCTTCCTGCGGGTTCATGCCGAATGAGGCATAACGCGTGAACACCGCGCTCTGGCTCTGCGGCTGGCCGTCGCCGCCCATGTTGCCGTAGACCATGCTGCGGCCGTCGTCGAACAACGCCAGTGCCGGGTTGAGGGTGTGAAACGGCTTGCGCAGCGGCCGCAGCGCGTTAAGGGCGTGTTCGTCGAGCGAGAAGCTGCAGCCGCGGTTCTGCCAGACAATGCCGCTGTCTTTCAGCACTACGCCGCTGCCGTACTCGTGATAAGTGCTCTGGATGAAGGTCACGGCGCGGCCCTCGCCATCGATCACGCCCATCCAGACGGTATCGGCCGGTCCTGTACCCGCACCCCAGGGGGCAGCCCGGTCCCGATCGATTTTGGCAGCGAGCGCGCGTATTGCGGCCGGTTCGAGGAAGCTCTGCGCATCGACTTTCATGTAGGCCGGGTCGGTGATGCTGCGGTCGCGAATCGTAAATGCCTGTTTGGTGGCCTCCACGCATAGGTGCACGTAATCAGCGCTTTGGGGATCGAGCTTGCCGATCTCGAGCGCGTCGAGTATGCCGAGGATCAGCAAGGACACCACACCTTGTGTCGGCGGCGTCATGTTGTACAGTGTGCCGAGCGAGTGCTTGAGCGCCAGTGGCGTGCGCCATTGCGCCTGATGCCGCTGCAGGTCGGCGAGAGCGAGCGGGCTTCCGGCGGTGGCGAGGTCGAGCGCGAGCGATTCGGACAGTTCGCCGCGATAAAAATCATCCAGCCCCGCTTTGGCGAGGTGCCGCAGCGTTGCGCCCAGGCGCGGTTGCAGGAACACGCTTCCTATCTCAGGCGGCGCGCCGTCGACCAGATAGGTTGCGTCGAAGCCGTGCACGCCTTTGAGGCCCGCCAGCTTCACCGCCGTCGTCGCATTCTGGCTGCGGGTTACCGCCATTCCGTTCTCCGCGTAATGGATGGCGTCGGCGAACAAGCGGGTCAGCGGCAGCTTGCCGGCCAGCTCTTTCTTGCTGAATTCGTAAGCGGCATTCCAGCCGGAAACGGTACCGGCAACGGTGTTGGCCGCAATGCCGCCGCGAAACGGGATGCTCTTGCTGACGCCACGGCCGGCATACCAGTCGATCGACGCGGCAGTCGCTGCCGCGCCGCAGGCGTCAATCGCGCGCGGTGTCTGTCCTGGAGTGTGGATCAGCCAGAATGCGTCGCCGCCGATGGAATTCATGTGAGGATAGACCACGGCGATGTTCGCCGCGGCGGCGATCATCGCCTCCACGGCATTGCCGCCCTCGCGCAGCACGGCGAGCGCCGCCTGCGCGGCCAGTGAGTGTGGCGCCACGGCCATGCCGCGGGTACCCCGGATTGAATTGAACATGGAAAACCTCTAAAAAGGCAATTCGGCGAGCTTAGCGGAAACAATACATGGGAATGATATCGCTTGAAACGGGTTTGGGCGGTCTGCCTGATGCTGCGTCGCCCGGAATCAGCTGGCACGATCCAGCCGGGCAAACAGCGGCAGCACCAGGGCGTCGCGCGAAACCAAGAGCTCGCGCAAATGTGCGGTGATTTTGCCGGCGCCGTTGCGCCGCCAGGCCAGCGCCAGCGGCGAGGGTGAACGCCCGACTGCCACCGGACGTTCCACCAGTTGGTCCGATTCCACCAGCGCGCGCGCCACCGGGCCAGGCAGAAACCCGACGGCCAGCCCCTGCCGGTGGCAGGCGACTTTCGCATCGAGGTCGGGCACCAGGAACTCCTGCTGTCCCGGCAGTTTCCAAGCGGTGCGTTTGGCGAGCCGATGTGATGTGTCGCGGATATTGACCGCCGGATAGCGCCGCAACAAATTGTTGCCCAAGGGCGCCGGCGCCGACGCCAGCGGGTGCCGGGGTGCGACTACGAATACCCAGTTGATGACCCCGAGCGGTTGGGTCACAAAATCGTCGTTGATGGTATGGAAGCCGGGGACGCCGAACGCCATCTGCCCACCGTTGTGTATCATCTCGTCCCACACGCCCATGTAGACGGCGCGGCGAATCTCGAATGAGGCATGGGGAAAACGTCCGACCAGGTGAGCAAGGAGCGAGGCGATTGCATCGGCATCATAAAGCAGATTGTTCACTACCAGGGTGAAATGGGGCTCGATTCCGTCCCTCACCTGCTTCAACTCCTGCGGCAGTGTCTGCAGCCATTCGAACATCTGGCTTGCCCGTTCGAGCAAGACTTCGCCGGACGGTGTCAGCGTCACCGACCGCGTCGTGCGCTGGAATAGGAGTGTGCCCAGGCTGTCCTCGAGCGCCTTTATCCGGTAGCTGATCGCCGAGGTCGTCTTGTGCAGCAGGTCTGCCGCAGCGGAGAAACTGCGCAACTGCGCGACGGTAACGAAGGTGTGCAGTGCCTCTGCGTCTATCTGGTTTTTCTGGATATCGGGCAAGGCAATTCCTCGGCGAGCTTACGGCCGCGTGGGATGCGCTAACCGGAGGAGCCCTGGCCGGCGCCGCTGCCCACTGTGGCCGAAAACGATTAGTTTAGCCGAGTGTTCGCATCGGCGGCTTCGGCCGCGGCTACAAAGCCCACCAGCGTGTCGTATCCGGAGGTCGCGCCGTGAGCCGCCGCCCGTCTCGCCAACTCCAGCCCCCGCTGCGGAGAAACGCGCGGCAGCCCGCGCACCCATGCGATCAGGTGGCTGCCGAATTCT
This sequence comes from Burkholderiales bacterium, assembly GCA_016649475.1. GTDB lineage: Bacteria > Pseudomonadota > Gammaproteobacteria > Burkholderiales > SG8-39 > 2-12-FULL-64-23. Next base: position 4,485 of record JAENXP010000168.1, read on the forward strand.
CCGCGAGCGGCCGCGCGAAGGTAGCTTGCGCCAACGGTGGTCGTCAGCGAGGGGAGCTCAGCGGCGAGCGAACGCAGTGTCGCGACAGCCGCCGCTTCTCGTCCTTGTGTCACCCAGGCGTGAGCGAGTATGCCGATCAAAAAGTCGTCCCCGGCCGGCGTCGATCCGGCGCCGCGGCCGACCAGGGCGCGAAATACCGACTCCGCCTGACGCTGATCATGCTGAATCGCGAGCAGATAGTTTCGCCAGCGTCCGGAGGGCGCGAGCAACTGGGCGGCCGTCGCCCCCAGACCCAGGGGCGCCGGATACGCGCGCAGCCAATGAGCAGCGGCGGTGACATTGGCTCGAGTGCGACCGGCCCGCATTTCTGCCGGATGCGGTGCCAGTCGGGGAAGGAATACCCGCACGCCTTGAATGTCGAAATGCAGCGACAGTTCTTCGCCCGGATTCGCCGTCGCGGCTCCATCGCTTTGCGTCGCCTCGAGTATGCGGTCGAGATCGCGCGCGCAAACTACGATATGCGCCGGAAGCAATCCCCTTCCGGGGGTGCTCATGAAAACGGCGTCGTCGGTTCCGGGCAAGGCAAGGCTCGCGCCGTATCGATGTTCCGCCCTTACGATTGCCGCGCCGTGCGCCAGCGCGTCGCAAACTGCAGCGCTGACCGCCAGCGGACGGACGCGCAGCGCGCGCGCGTCGCCGGCCGAACGAGGTGCACGCGCCGTCCAGTTCGGCCGCGCGACAGCTGCCAGGCGCACTAGAATGCGTACTCCACGTAGCGCTCCGTCCTGGCGACGATGCGGCCGCGCTTGACCACGAAGTTGCGCTCGGGCAGATCAATGATGACATCGGCAACTCTTTGCGTGTCGAGCAGAACGAGATCGGCGTCCCTGCCGACCTCGAGGCCGTAGTTCGGGAGGCGCAGCGCTTTGGCCGCATTGGTCGTCAGCATCGGCAGTACGCTTGCCTGATCGTCGGCACCTCCCAGATGGCAAGCGGGCAGCGCTAGAGCCGCGATCTGCAGCAGATCGCCGTTGCCATAGGGCGTGAATGCATTGCATATATTATTGGTGGCAAGACAAACGTTGACCCCGCCATCTCGCAGCGCGCGCACCGGTGTCAGCGTGCGCCGCACGTTAATCTCGTCCTTGCGCCCGCCCAGATGCAGGTCCGTTGCGGGCAGACACATCACCGATATCCCGGCGTCGTTCAGCAGCGCGATAATCTCGGTGCGGCGCTCGGGCGCCGCCGCGCCGAGCGCGGTCAGGTGGCCCACGCTGACCCGGCCCTGGTACTTTTCCGCGATAGTCTTGCGAGCGAGGTAGTCGATCGACATCGCGTCGGCGTCGTCGCTGAAATCCTGGTGAAAATCGAGGTCCTTGTCGAAATCGCGCGCGAGCCGAAATACCCAGTCAATGTGTTCTTGCGCATCGGTGTCGTTGTAGGGGATGCCACCGACGACGTCTGCGCCTTTCTTCATCGCCTCGACCATCATCGCGCCGGTGCCGGGCGCCTTCAGGATGCCTTCCTGCGGGAATGCGACGACCTGGATGTCGATCACCTCGGCGA
>JAENXP010000537.1 GCA_016649475.1 Burkholderiales bacterium
CTGCTGCGTCAGCGACGTTTCAAGGGCGAGGAAACCAAGGCGAGCGAGGATTACGCGCATATCTGCCAGGTCGAGAAGACCCTGTTCGAGCAGAACAAGCGCAACTACAAGAAGTTCAAGGACCTCGCGCCGCACGCGGTGAAGATGCCGGAACGCGATGCGCTGGAGCGCTCGCGCAACTTCAAGGAAGTGAATCTGGGCTACAGCATGCACGATGCGCTGGAGGAGGCGGAGCGCTGCATCCAGTGCACCAAACCCGACTGCATCGCCGGCTGCCCGGTGTCGATCGACATCCCGCGCTTCATCCGCCACCTGCTGGTGCGCGACGTCGACGGTGCGCTCGGCGTAATCAACGAGTCAAACCTGTTTCCGTCGGTATGCGGCCGCGTCTGCCCGCAGGAATCGCAGTGCGAAGCGCAGTGCGTCGTCAGCAAAAACAAAAAGATCAAGATGGAATCGGTGGCGATCGGCCGGCTCGAGCGCTTCATCGGCGACAACGCGCGCGCGCCGAAAACCGAGGCGCCGCGCTTCGAGCACACGCTGGGTCGGGTCGCCATTGTCGGCTCCGGTCCCTCGGGGCTCGCTGTCGCAGCGGACCTCGCGCGCTACGGATGCGACGTAACAGTATTCGAGGCGCTGCACGTGATCGGCGGCGTGCTCCAGTACGGGATACCACCCTTCCGCCTGCCGCGCGACATCATCAGCCGCGAAGTCGAAACTCTGAAGAATATGGGTGTGAAGTTCGAGGTCAACAAGGTGATCGGCAAGACTTTCTCGATCCCCAAGCTGATGGGCGACATGGGCTACGACGCGGTGTTCGTCGGCGCCGGCGCCGGCGCTCCCTCGTTCCTCGGCATTCCCGGCGAGTTTGCCGGCCAGGTCTATTCGGCCAACGAATTCCTCACCCGCGTCAACCTGATGGGCGGCGACAAGTTTCCCTATCTCGACACGCCCATTACGCTCGGCCAAAGCATCGTCGTTATCGGCGCCGGCAACACCGCAATGGACTGTCTGCGTGTGGCCAAGCGCCTGGGCGCACCGACGGTGCGCTGCGTCTATCGCCGCTCGGAGGCGGAGGCGCCGGCCCGCATCGAGGAAATCCGCCATGCCAAGGAGGAAGGCATCGAGTTCTTCTTCCTGCACACGCCGGTCGAAATACTTACCGACGCCGACGGTGGCGTACGCGGCATGAAGGTGCAGAAAATGATGCTGGGCGAACCCGACGAGAAGGGGCGGCGCAAGCCCGTACCCCTGGACGAATTCGTCGAGCTCGAGTGCGATACCGCGATCTACGCGCTGGGCACCAAGGCCAACCCCATCGTCACCCAATCGACGCCGGGGCTGGGCCTGAATAAATGGGGCTACATCGTCGCCGACCCGGTAACGCAGGCCACCACCCTGCCTGGCGTATTTGCCGGCGGCGACATCGTCACCGGCGCGGCGACCGTCATCCTGGCCATGGGCGCCGGCCGCCGTGCGGCCAGGGCCATCGGCGCCTATCTGCAGGGCGGCAAGCAGAAGTGGCCCATTACCCAGGAGGACGCCGACGCGTTCACGCCGCCGAGCGCAATCGGTGCTGCCGTGCCCGCCGGCGCGACACCAACAACCAGTCAGAGCGAGAGCCAACCATGATCTCTTGTCCGAAGTGCCACCGTCCGATCGAAGGCGAGGAAGCCTACATCTGCTGCGCCAACATTGAACTCAGCTGGAAGTGCAGTTCCTGTGGCAAGGTGAGCGAGGGCTTCGCCTTTCCCTATGGCATGTGCCCGCATTGCAAAGGCAGGCTGGAACTGCTCGAGCGCGGGGCAATCGACGACACCAAAGGCCTGGATGCGATCCGCGCGGCATTCGAGATCGAACTCGGCGGCCATGCCTTTTACAAGCGCGCGGCGAACGACTCCAAGGACCCGGCGCTGCGCGATCTGTTCGGCCGCTTCGCGGAAATGGAGCAGGAGCACATGGAGACACTGTCCAAACGCTACCACGCCGATCTGCCCAAGCCAGCCGAGGATTTCCAGATCGATCGCGCGGCGATTTTCGCCGGGGTCGACCGCAAGCCGGAGGATCCGGCGAATCTGTTTCGCATCGCCATTGCATTCGAGGAGCGCGCGGTAAAGTTCTTCAGCGAGCAGGGCGCCCAGGCGCCCGAGGGCTCGGTAGAGAGCGATCTGTACAAGGAACTCGCCGCGGAGGAGCGCGAACATGTGGCGCTGCTTACCACGGAATACCAGCGCTGGAAGTCCGGCAAGGCGGGCATTTTGTAGCGGGACCGAGGCAACGAGGTCAGGAATATGACTGAAAGGAAACCATGAGCAACCGGCTGGCAGTTCTTGAAGGCAATGAGGCCGCTGCACGCATCGCCCACCTCACCAACGAGGTGATTGCGATTTATCCCATCACCCCATCTTCGGGCATGGGCGAGTTTGCCGACGCATGGTCGGCGGCCGGACAGAAAAACATCTGGGGTGCAGTACCGGAGGTGATCGAGATGCAGAGCGAAGCCGGTGCCGCGGGTGCCGTGCACGGCTCGCTGCAGGCTGGCGCGCTCACCACCACCTTCACCGCGTCGCAGGGCCTGCTGTTGATGATACCGAATATGTTCAAGATCGCCGGCGAACTCACGCCCGCGGTATTTCATATCGCGGCACGCACGGTGGCCACGCACGCACTGTCCATCTTCGGCGACCATAGCGATGTCATGGCCGCGCGCATGACCGGCTGGGGCATGCTCGCCTCGGCCAGCGTGCAGGAAGCGCAGGA
>JAENXP010000217.1 GCA_016649475.1 Burkholderiales bacterium
CCGGTGGCGTAGGCCAGCGGCCGGCCGTGGGTCACGTGAAAAGTGTTGGCGTCTATGTAGGCCGACAGCCGCCCGGCGCAGCCTATGCCGGAAACCACCGCGAGTTTGTCCTTGTCTATGCCCAGTTCGTGGATAGCCCAGAGCAGCGCACGCAGCGCGATGCCGTGGCCGCAGCCGGGGCAGAGGAAATGCGGCATCATTTCCTTGCGCAGATAATCGCGCACGTCGAATTCGGCTGCCGAGTCTACGATGGTGCTGCTCATGTTGCCGTCTCCTTGGCCAGCACCTGGGCGCGCGCGGCGATTTCCGTCGGCGTGATGGCCTCGCCGTCGTAGCGATGAATGGCGTCCACCCGCTTGCCGCCGAGTATGCGCTGCACTTCCAGACTGAGCTGGCCGGCATTCATTTCCGGCACCAGCACGGCGCGCGCGGTCTTTGCCGCCTCGCGCAAGGCCGTTTCCGGGAACGGCCACAGCGTCACCGGCCGGAACAGGCCCAGGCGCACGCCCTTTGCGCGGGCGATGTCCAGTGCGCGTGTCGCGGCGCGGGCGCTGATGCCGATGGCGACGATCAGCACTTCGGCATCATCGCAGCCCAGCGCCTGCCACGAGTCGATGGCATCGCGGTGGCGCTCGAACTTGGTGAGCAGCCGGCCGAGGTTGCGCGCGACGGCCTCCGGGTTCTGCGTCGGAAAACCGTTTTCGGCGTGCGTCAGCCCTGTGGTGTGCACGCGATAGCCGGCGCCGGGGCGCGACATGGACGGGATTCCGTCTTCGTTCGCGGCGTAGGGTCGATAGGCCTCGGGCGGCCCGCTGGCCCATTTGCGTTCGGCGCGCGCGTCATCCCGCACATCGAGGAGCTCGACCGTTTCGGTCAGTTGCGCGATCACCTGGTCGTAGAGCAGCACCACCGGCGTGCGGCAGGTTTCCGCAAGGTCGAATGCGCGTATGGTTTCGGTATAGATTTCGCGCACCGACGCGGGCGCGAGCACGATCATGGGATAGTCGCCGTGGCTGCCCCAGCGCGACTGCATGATGTCGGATTGCGACGGGCGCGTCGGCATGCCGGTGGAGGGGCCGCCGCGCATGACGTTGACGATCACGCAGGGAATTTCGGCGCCGGCGGCGTAGCCGATGTTTTCCTGCTTCAGCGAAAAGCCCGGTCCGCTGGTGGCGGTCAGGGCCTTGACCCCGCCCATCGAGGCGCCGATGACCGCGGCGATCGAGGCGATTTCGTCTTCCATCTGCACGAACACCCCGTCCACCTCGGGCAGGAGGCGCGACAGGCGCTCGGCGATTTCCGACGAAGGCGTAATCGGATAGCCGGCGAAGAAGCGGCAGCCGGCGGCGACCGCACCCAGCGCGCAGGCGTGGTTGCCCGAGATCAGGCGCACCTCGGCGCGTGGCGCAAGCGCTTTGTCGACGGCGTTCATGCCCGTGCTCCCTCTGCGGCAACCACGGCGTCCAGATGCACGCGTATGGCAAAATCCGGACACAGCATTTCGCACAGGCGGCAACCGGTGCATTTTTCCGGCTGCGCCAGCTCGACGATGCGCTCCTCATTCAGCCGCAGGCAGCGCTCGGGGCAGAGTTTCACGCAAATGTCGCAGCTCTTGCACCATTGCTGCGTGATTTCCAGGCGCACGCTGTAGGGTGTTTCCGCCGGCACGGGAAGACGCGCGGCCGGCGCTCCGGCTTCGGTGACGCTGGTTCGCGCTTCCGCGATCCAGCTGCGCCCGAGGCGGAAAGCGTCGAGGTTGACCGCGATGGTTTTCTTCGGCACGAACTGCGACAGCGCGTTCTCCCAGTCTTCGGCGGGAAAATCGAGCGCCGTGGACAGGGCGCCGATCAGAACCACGTTTGCGGCGCGCTCGTTGCCCAGCTCCTCGGCCATGCGGGTGGCGTCGATCGCGTAGCCTTCCGCGACATGCTCCTTGACTTCGGCCGGCGTTTCGCGCGAGTAGCGCAGCGGCGCGCCCGGGCGCCGGTTCAGGCATGCAAACGGCGGCACGATGCGCTTGGTGTCGCAGATAAAGATTCCCGTGTCCGGCTTGAGGTAGGCGAGCCAGCGCAAACCCTCGGCCCATTCTAGCGCGACCAGGATGTCGGCTTCGCCCTTGGGGATGGTCGGCGACCATACCTGCGGGCCGAAGCGCACGTGGCTGAACACGGTGCCGCCGCGCTTGGCCATGCCGTGCACTTCGCTTTGCTTGACTTCGAAACCCTTGGACTGGGCCAGGGACGCCAGAGCCTTGGACACCATGATCACGCCCTGGCCGCCCACGCCGACGATGAGCACATTCATCGGCTCGCGTGCCTTGGCCGCCGCCGCGGTGGGCCGCAGCTCCTCGCTTGCGACGCTGCTCGACGCGCTCGGGCGGTTCATTGTGTCACCGCCGCCGCCGGCTTGATGCAATCCACCGTGCACACCTGCGCGCACAGGGTGCAGCCGATACAGAGCGACTGATCGATTTTCACCTTGTGCCGGCCCTCGAAGGTATCCTCACCCCAGGTCATGGCGGGGCAGCCGAGGTTCATGCACGATTGGCAGGCGTTGCACTGCTCGTTCACGATGGCGAGCGCGGGCCCCTTGATCTTGACCGGGTCGAGCACGCAGGGGCGGTTGGAGATGATCACCGATACGCCGCGGTGCGCGATCCCCTCGCGCAGCGTCTGGTACATCTGCGCCAGATCGTAGGAATCCACGGTGCGCACCCATTTCACGCCGACGGCGCGCACCAGCGCTTCGTAATCCACTTTCGGCGCATCCTCGCCGCGCAGCGTCTTGCCCGTGCCCGGATGTTCCTGGCCGCCGGTCATCGCGGTGATGTGGTTGTCGAGCAGCAGCACGGTAATGTTCGCCTGGTTGTAGACCGCATCGATCAAGCCGGGGATGCCGGCGTGCAGGAAGGTCGAATCGCCGATGGTGGCCATCACCGGCTTGGTGTCGCCGGCCTTGGACATGCCGATCGCATTGCCGATGGACGAACCCATCGACACCGTGGTGTCCAGCCCGCGCAGCGGGTCGAGGCAAGCCAGGGTGTAGCAGCCGATGTCCCCGGCCACGCGCGCGCCCGATGCCCGGACCGCCATGAAACTCGAGGTGTGCGGGCAGCCGGCGCACAGCACCGGTGGCCGCACCAGCGGTTCGAGTGCCCAGCTGCCGCGCGTCGGGCGCGGCTCGAGCACGCCCGCCTGTTCGAAGCCTGCGCGTATCACCTCGGGCGAAAACTCGCCCATGCGCGGGAAAAACTGCTTGCCTTCGGCCTTGATGCCCAGCGCGCGCAGTTCCTTTTCGATCACCGGCTCCAGTTCCTCGACCACGAACACGCGCTCGACCGAGTCGCAATAGCGGCGCAGCAGGCCCTCGGGCAGGGGCCAGGAGGCGCCGAGTTTCAGCACGCTCGCGTTGGGCAGCACCTCGCGCACATAGGGATAGCAGGTGCCGGCGGTGATCACGCCGAAACTCGCATCGCCGGTTTCCCAGCGGTTGATCGTCGCGGTCTCCAGGTATTCCTTCAATTTCGCCTCGCGCTCGAGCACGACCGCGTGGCGCCGCCGCGCATGCGCCGGAATCATCACGTTCTTCGCCGGGTTCTCGATGAACGGCCGCACCGGGACTTCCTTGCGCGGGCCTATGGCGACCGGGCTGCGCGTGTGCGACAGGCGGGTGGTGCCGCGCACGATGACCATGGTGTCGAATTCTTCGGATAAGTCGAACGCGAGCCGCGTGTAGTCGAGCGCTTCCTGCGCGTCGCTGGGTTCGAGCACCGGAACCGTCGCAAGCTGGGCGTAGATGCGCGTGTCCTGCTCGTTTTGCGAGCTGTGGATGCCCGGATCGTCGCAAATCGCGAGAACCAGCCCGCCGTTGACTCCGATATAGGACTGGGACATGAACGCGTCGGCGGCAACGTTGAGTCCCACGTGCTTCATCGACGCCAGCGCGCGGCTGCCGGCAAAGGCCGCACCCATGGCCACGTCGAGCGCGACCTTTTCATTGGTCGACCATTGCGCGTGCAGGTCCCCGGCCGGGTATTCGGCGAGGGATTCCATGATCTCGGTGCTGGGCGTGCCCGGATAGGCGGCGGCGACCCGCACGCCGGCTTCCCACGCGCCGCGCGCGATCGCCTCGTTTCCGGTCAGGGGTTTGACGTCCTGCTTCGGGTTTTGCGACTGTTCCACAGTCTCGGTCACTGCGTGCATACGCTGATCCTCCCTCGCGGCAAAAATTTATTTCTTCTGGTTGATCCCGGATCATCCTCAAACCGTACGGCGGATGTCTTGATCTAGATTAAACGCGCCCGACAAAATGGGGGAAACCCGGCGGGAACGGACCGGTCCCGTCCGCGCCTAGGTCGCGGCAAGGGTATTTGCGAGCGCAAGCGCCCGGCGCTGGCGCTCGATCAGCTTGAGCATGGTGTCGACGGTGATCGAACGGAAGGTGGCTTTGGCGATTTCATCGACCTCCGCCATTACCGCCCCCAGGGCGCGGCCGACCTCGCTCGATTCATCGAATTCGTCGCTCTCGCCGGTACGCGTGCTGATGTCCTCGAACAATTCGATTACGTCCATCAGCGTGAGTCGTTTGGCGTTGCCGCTGAAGCGGTAACCGCCGCCGACGCCACGCGCGGATTCGACCAGGCCGGCGCGCCCCAGTTCGCGCAGGACCTTGGCCAGGTGGTGGGTGGAGGCGCCGTATTTTTCGGCTATCTCCGCGGCCGACAGCTGCCGCCCCGGATTGGCTGCAAATTCGAGTACGCTGTACAGCGCCAGACTGGTGCTTTTCTGTAGCTTCATGAGTTAGCAGGCTGTTGCAGAACTTCGAAAGTGCCTAAAAAGCGCTACGGTCGTCACCATGCTCTCCTCTCAACAGCCCCTGGCTTGGGGGATATACGCCCCGCAGGAAGTCCCCTTTGGGGAAAAGGGGGCGTGCCCCCTTTTTCAACAACCGGTATCGCAAACACGATCAGTCCAGATCCTTTTCCAGCGGAATGAACGGCGCCGCCATCATGCCCTGGCTGCGGAAAAACGACAGCACCAGGCTGTTGTCGCGCGCGAGCAGGGTACGCACCTTGTGTACGCCGGCGTGGCGAAAGCCGTCGCAGATCGCCTCCAGCATGCGCGCCCCGACGCCGGCCAGGCGGGCGTCGGTACGCACGCTCAGGCCGAATACCCAGCCGCAGGGGGCGGAGCCGAACTCCCAATCGCGTATTTCGCCGATGATGAAACCCTGAATGGCTTTGCCGGACTCGGCGACCAGAAACAGGCGTTGGCGGGTGCGCCCGCCGCCATAGCGGTGGAACAGTTCGTACCAGTAGTCCGTTTTCTCCAGCCCTGTCGCCTCGGCGTCGATGGCGATCACCTCTCCCAGATC
>JAENXP010000471.1 GCA_016649475.1 Burkholderiales bacterium
GCACCCGCGGCGTGACGCCCGTGGCGATGACGATCGCATCGAAACCTCCGTTCGCGAGTTCCACGGGGCTCGGGCGCGAGTTCAGGCGCAGATCCACCCGGCCTTTGGATAGCGCCGCGCGGAAATACCGCAGGGTCTCCGCGAATTCCTTGCCCGGCACTTCCTTGGCCAGGTTCAGCTGCCCGCCGATGTCGGACTGCGCTTCGTACAGAGTGACGTTGTGGCCGCGCTCGAACGCGGTGATGGCGCAGGAGAGGCCGGCGGCGCCGGCGCCGACCACGGCCACGCGCTTGGCGCGGGCCGCCTTGCCATCCGGATAAAAGGTTTCGTGGCAGGCGCGCGGATTGACCAGGCAACACGCCACTTTGTCGCGGAACAGAAAATCCAGGCAGGCCTGGTTGCAGGCGATGCAGGTATTTATTTCGTCGGCGCGGCCCTGCTCGGCCTTGAGCGCGAATGCGGCATCGGCCAGCAACGGGCGCGCCAGCGACACCAGATCGGCAGTGCCCTGCTGCAGCAGTTCCTCCGCCAGTTCGGGGGTGTTGATGCGGTTGGTGGCCATGACCGGAATCGAAACCGCGGACTTGATGCGCGCCGTGGCATCGCGCCAGGCGGCGCGCGGAACCATGTAGGCTATGGTCGGTACGCGCGCCTCGTGCCAGCCGATGCCGGTATCGAGCACGTCCACGCCTGCGGCTTCGAGCGCGCGCGCCTGCTGCAGGGTTTCATCCGCGTTCAAGCCGCCCTCGACCAGATCGAGGGCGGACATGCGAAACAGAATCAGAAAATCGGCGCCTACGCGCGCGCGCGTCGCGCGCACGATGTCGAGCGGGAAGCGCAGGCGGTTTTCCAATGTGCCGCCGTATTTGTCGCTGCGGTTGTTGGTGCGCAAGGCCGTGAACTGGGTGATCAGGTAGCCTTCGGAGCCCATGATTTCGACGCCGTCGTAGCCGGCCTCCCGCGCGAGCGCGGCGCACTGCGCAAAACTCGCCACCGTCTGTTCCACTTCGGCGGTGGTGAGCGTATGCGGCTTCCTGCGGTTGATCGGCGAGGGTATGTCGGACGCGCCGACCAGCGCGTCGTGTTTGGCATAGCGTCCGGCGTGCAGGATCTGCAGGCAGATGCGCCCGCCAGCGGCGTGAACCGCGTCAGTGACCACGCGGTGCTCCGCGATTTTGTCCGCGTGATCGAGCGCGCCCGCATCGGCTTCCAGCAGTCCGGCTGCATCGGGCGAGTACCCGCCGGTGATGATCAGCGCCACACCGCCGCGCGCGCGTTCGGCGTAGAAGGCGGCGGCGCGTGCGTTGCCGCCCGCGACGGTTTCCAGACGGGTGTGCATCGAGCCCATGACGATGCGATTCTTCAGCGTGAGCGGGCCGGCTTGCAGTGGTTGAAACAGGTGGGGATAAGATGACATGGCAGACTTTTAATGGTTGCGGGATTGTTGCCGTAGCATTATGCGCGAGAGCGCGCAGGCTCACAATCGCCATGCTTACTTGTTGCGCCGGGCGCGGCCTTGGCGGAGAATCCAACGCTCGAATCGAAATGGGCCCGCAGCAATGAGCGCTGGCAACACCGAACGCAGACGCGACACCGAGGTCATCGGCCTGGTGGGCTTTGCGCACCTGTTCTCGCATTTTCTGCAGTTGATCCTGGCGCCGCTGTTTCCACTGCTGAAGGACGAATTCGGCGTCGGCTACGCCGCGCTCGGCCTGATGGTCTCGCTCATGTACACCGTCTCCGGCATTTCGCAGACCATGGCAGGTTTCATCGTCGACCGCTATGGTGCGCGCCGCGTGCTGTTGTTCGGAATGGCCGCCTTTTCGACGGCAATGTTGCTCACCGGGCTTGCGACCTCTTACTGGATGCTGTTGGTGGTGGCGGTACTGGCAGGCGTGGGCAACAGCGTGTTTCACCCGGCCGATTTTTCGATCCTCAATGCCAAGGTGAATCCGAAGCGGCTGGGTTATGCGTTCAGCACCCACGGCATCGGCGGCAATTTCGGCTGGTTGGCGGCACCCGCCTTCAGCATCGGCATATCCACGCTCTACGGCTGGCGCGCAGCCACGATCGCTGCCGGCGTGATCGGGCTGCTGATCACCGCCTTCATCGCCAGCCGCGCGGCGCTTGCCGACGCCGAGGCCTATGGCGGAGGGCAGCGCGACAAGGCGCAGGGCGGGCGCAGCAGCGGACTCAAAGGCGATGTGCGCGCGCTTTTGTCCGTGCCGGTGCTGAAGTGCTTCACCTTCTTCACTTTCTATTCGATGGCGCTGATCGGCCTGCAGACTTTCTCGGTTTCGGTGACCAGCGCTTTGTACGGTGCGCCGCTGATCACCGCGAGCGCGGCGCTGACGGGCTTTTCGTTCGGCGGCATCGTCGGCATCGTCGCGGGTGGATTCGCCGCAGCGCACAGCAGTCGTCACAATCTGGTGGCCGCTGCCGGCATGCTGATAGGCGCGACCCTGACGCTGATCCTGGCAAGCGGTGCGCTGCCCGTCTGGCTGCTGACCAGCTGCATGGGCTTGATCGGGTTTTTCATTTTTTCCACTTCGCCCTCGCGCGATATTCTGGTGCGCGGGGCGACGCCGCCCGGCGCGACCGGCAAGGTCTACGGCTTCGTCTATTCAGGCCTGGATCTGGGCGCTTCGCTGTCGCCGCTGTTGTTCGGATGGATGCTGGACCAGCGCATGCCGCAGTGGGTGTTCGGTGCCGCTGCGAGCTTCATGCTGCTGGCGGTGGCTACCGTGGTCACGCTGCGCACGAAGCAGACCGCCGGCATTGTCGCCGGGGTGGTGCCGGAGAACGCGCCGTCGTAACTCTAGCGCGAGCATGAACGAAGAGCATTTACGCATCGACAAATGGCTCTGGGCGGCGCGCTTTTTCAAAACGCGTAGCCTGGCAGCCAAGGCCGTGGACGGCGGCAAGGTGCGCGTGAACGGCGAGGGAGCCAAGCCCTCGCGCGCACTCAAGCCAGGGGACGAGCTGGCGATACGCGTGGGCGAATTTGAATGGGTGGTGGAGGTCTTGGCGCTGTCACGAAGCCGCGGCCCGGCGGCGCAGGCGGCGCTGCTCTACGCCGAGCGCGAGGACAGCCGCGCGCGGCGTGAGGCGGCAATTGCGAAGCGCAAAAACCAGCCGCATCCCGCCGCCGGCGTGAAAGGACGCCCGACGAAAAAGGA
>JAENXP010000686.1 GCA_016649475.1 Burkholderiales bacterium
GCGCCGAGGTCGAACGGGTGCATGGCGCTGCGCAACAGCGCAACTTCGTTCTTCAGCTGCTCGATCTCGCGCGGAAACATCTCGGCCAGGCGCGGATTGTCGATGCCCGAAATGGCCTCGAATTCCTGGTCGGCACGATCCTCGCCGGCAGTGAACAACAGGATCTCGTCGCGCAGCAGGTGATACACGCCGCGAAATGCCTTGCCCATGCCGATGGGCCAGGTCACCGGCGCGCACTGAATCTTGAGCACCGACTCCACTTCGTCGAGCAGTTCCAGCGGTTCGCGCGTTTCGCGGTCCATTTTGTTGATGAAACTGAGGATCGGCGTGTTGCGCATGCGGCACACATTCAGCAGCTTGATCGTCTGCTCTTCCACGCCCTTGGCCGCATCGATAACCATCAGCGCCGAATCGACCGCGGTAAGCACGCGGTAGGTGTCTTCCGAAAAATCCTGGTGACCGGGCGTGTCGAGCAGGTTGACCACGCAGCCGCGGTAGTCGAACTGCATTACCGAACTCGCCACCGAAATGCCGCGCTGCTTCTCGATCTCCATCCAGTCAGAGGTCGCGTGGCGGCGGCTCTTGCGTGCCTTTACCGTGCCGGCGAGCTGGATCGCACCGGAAAACAGCAGCAGCTTCTCGGTCAGGGTGGTTTTGCCCGCGTCCGGGTGGGCGACTATGCCGAAAGTGCGGCGACGCGCCATTTCGCGCGCAATTCGCTCCACCGGCGCGCGCGCGGCGTCCGCGGTCTGGGGCGTTGCTAGGTCGAAAACGGCGGTCATAGGCTGGGAAAGGCGAAAAGGCGGGCAGTCTACCGGCTCCGCGCGCAGAAGTCTATCGCGCAGCGGACAGCGAAAGCCAATGCGTGGGCTCCGGCTTGGGGTTCAGTGCAAAATGAAAGCACATCTCCGCATTCCCGCCTTGCCGTTGCAAGTTTCATTCTGCAAGGAGTTCATGGACGCAAGTCCCGGGTCTGAGCGCGATATACTAGCCTTTATCGCATGACGAACAGGGGAACAGTGCAATGCGCGCCATATCGACCGCCTTACTGATGCTTGCGCTAGCCGGCGCCGGCCTCGCATCCGGGACGAGCTACGCGCAATCGCCACATACTCACCAGCACAGCTTTTCCGGCGCCGAGCACTGGGCGCTGGTGTTCGACGACCCAGAGCGCGACGCCTGGCAAATGCCGCATCAGGTGATCGAGGCGCTGGCGCTCAAGCCCGACGCAGCCGTGGCCGATATCGGCGCCGGCACCGGCTATTTCTCTGCGCGCCTCGCGCACTTCGTGCCACAGGGCCGGGTCTACGCCGTCGACATCGAGCCGGACATGGTCAAATATCTTGCCGAGCGTGCCAAACGGGAGGATCTGGATAACCTGACTGCCGTCACCGGCGCAGCGGACGATGCGCGCCTGCCGCACAAGGTCGACCTGGTACTGATGGTCGACACCTATCACCATATCGATCAGCGCGAGGCTTACTTTCGCAAGCTGGCGCAGTCGCTGAATCCCGGCGGGCGCGTCGCCATCATCGACTTCAATGCCCGATCACAGATGGGACCGCCGCCGGCTGCGCGCATCGAGCCCGGACGCGTGACCAGCGAGATGTCCGCGGCGGGATACCGGCTCGAGCGCGAGCATGGCTTTCTGCCCAACCAGTATTTTCTTGTCTTCCAGCCCAAGAGTTCCGACTGACGGAGCGGAACCGAATGACCGGGTCCGTTTTCCGCTAAGCTACAGCGCATGCCCCGCCTGCTGCGCAATACGCTGATCTCGGTGCGCGACCTGGCCGCCGCCGCCGGACCGTTCCTGGTGATCGCGCTGCTCCTGCTCGTGGGTGCCTATCAGCTGCTCGACCCCGCGCCCCCCAAGCGCGTAGTCCTCGCCACCGGACCGGAGCAAAGCGACTACGCCGAATTCGGCAAGCGCTATGCGGCCGAACTGAAGCGCTATGGTATCGAAGTGGTGCTCAGGCCCACCCGGGGATCGTCGGAAAACCGGCGCTTGCTGCGCGACGCGGCGCAGGCCGTGGACCTGGGTTTCGTGCGCGGCGGATCGAGCAACGCCACGC
>JAENXP010000732.1 GCA_016649475.1 Burkholderiales bacterium
CGAAAGCCTTGTCGCTGCCGGTGATCACCAGACAGCCGATGTTTTCGTCGGCATCGAATCTCGCCAGCGCATCGCCGAGTTCGTCCATGAGCGCATCGTTGAGCGCGTTCATCGCTTTGGGGCGGTTCAGCGTGATCAGACCTACGCGGCCGCGGGTTTCAACCAGAATATTTTCGTATGACATGTCTGCGCCTCATGATGAAGATTAAAAAACGTGGTCACCTAAATCGCATCACCGTTGCTGTAGAGTTGCGCTGTTGCGCGGCTGTTGCGCGGACCAAAACCCTGTCCGCGCGGATCGTCGATTGTGCACGGATGATGAACCCATCCGTGCACAATCGACGATCTTGTATAAAGCCCCCATGCCATGTTTGGGGCTAACCGTAACCGTGTTTTCTGTGCGGATGTGCTTTTCATCCGTACAGAAAACACGGTTGGCGCGCGCAGCGCGCAAGCCTTCTCGTCGCGCCACCTTGACTAAAACGCCGTACAAATTCCGCTATTTCAACGCCTGCACCATGCCACGCGCGGCGGCGGCAAGCAGCATCAGGTCCATGCCGGCGATGGGCAGTGTGTAGCCCTTGCGGATATAGGGCTTCATGCCTTCCGCGGTGGCGGCAAAGATCGCCAGCCTCATGCCCGCGGCCGCACAGGCCAAGCGCACGGTTTCGATCGCCTGCTCGACCTCGGGGTCGTTTACCTGGCCCAGTTTGCCCATGGTTCCGGACAAATCGTACGGGCCGATCATCAGCCCATCCACGCCGGGGACACGCACGATGGATTCGATGTTGTTCACCGCGTCGATGTGCTCTATCTGCAGCATGACTATGACATTGTCGTTGGCGCCCGCCACGTATTCCTGGAAATCCAAGCCGTAGCCCTGCGCGCGTACGATGCCCACGCCACGGCTGCCGCGCGGCGGGTAGCGGCAGTAGCGCACGATGCGCTCCGCGTCCGCGGCTGTATTCACCTGCGGCACCACCACGCCGGCCGCGCCTATGTCCAGCGCTTTCTTGATCGCCGCCTCTTCGCCCGCGGGCACGCGCACGAGACAAGGGCAGCGCGCCGCCTGCAGCAGGCCCTGCGCGGCCAGGGGATCGAGCGGCGCATGCTCGGTGTCGATGAACAGCCAGTCGAAACCGGCGCGCGAGAACAGCTCCGCCACCTCTGCGCAGGGAAGCGCGATGATGCTGCCCAGGAGGACTTCCCCGGCGCGCAGGCGCGCGGCGAATCCGGCGTTGATTTCGGCTATGGATGGATGGCTCATTCGGAATGTGTATCGCTGGTTCCCGGCGGCGCCCTCAGGCGCCGGCTTTGCGGTTTTTCCACACCGACAGCGGCAGCACTTCCTCCAGCACGAGCCGCTTGCGCCCGGGCTCGGCCTCGGTCAGCGCCACCGTTTCGCGCATGCTCGCGAGGCTGCGTACGGCGAGGTTCTGGTACAGGCGCGTCGCGTCCGCCTTCCACGCCATTTCTTCGGCGCTCAGATCGCGCAGCACTTTTGCCGGAATGCCCGCCACCAGCGTGCGCGGCGGCACCCGCATCCCCGCCTTGACGAAGGCCATCGCGGCGACGAAGGCCGACTCGCCCACCACGGCGTTGTCATTGACCACGGCGTTCATGCCGACCAGGGCCCTGCGGCAGATGCGCGCGCCGTGAATGACGGCGCCGTGGCCGATGTGACCGTCCTGCTCGATCACCGTGTCCGACTCGGGAAAACCGTGCACGATGCAGCAGTCCTGGATGTTCGCGCCGGCCTCGATCACCAGGCGCCCGAAATCACCGCGCAGACTGGCCGAAGGCCCGACGTACACGCCCGCGCCCACGTGCACATCGCCGATCAGCACCGCGCTCGGATGCACGTACGCCTGCGGATGCACGACCGGCGTAAGGCCTGTCTCTTATACACATCTGACG
>JAENXP010000643.1 GCA_016649475.1 Burkholderiales bacterium
CTTCGGCGACATCGAACAATTGTTCCACCGCGGCCAGGGGCGGCCGGCTGAAGCGCCGCAGTACTGCATTGACGGCGGCAAGGACTTCGTGCTCCAGCGCTTCGAGCCGGCCGGGTGGCGGCGTCTGCCACGGCCGCATGTTCGGCAACGGCCGCTGCCGTGGCGGCGCGAAGAAACCGCTGCCGAAAAGCACGACCGGAAGCGACAGCGTGCGCGCGGCGAGGATGGCTGTGGGTGCGTGGTCCGCCAATACCATTCGAGCACCGCTCGAGTGCATCAGCTCGCGCCAGGCGACGACCATGCCGAGCAGGGACTCGCTACTGGCATAGCCGAACCGGAGCAGAATGTCGTTGTACGACAGCGGTGCTCCCTCGCGCGGCGTTTCCACGCAGGGCGGGGCCTGCAGGCAGGTGAAACCTTCCAATGCGAGCAAGCGCGTTGCAGGCCCCGTCTGTGATACGGCGCATTGCACATCGTGTCCGCGCTGCCGCAGCTTGCGCGCCAGCGGAAGAAACGACCCGATATGACCCAGGTTGGCGCCGAATTCCCATGCGTATAGGAGTCTGCTCATGTCGTACTCTGCATCTGCCTCGATTCTACTTCACGCAGCACGCCGTAGCTTCCATTTGCGCGCCGCGACAGGTTACGCTAGATTGATTCGAGGTAAGGTTCGTCCAAGGGCTGCATCCATGTTTGTCTTCTGCGCAAGACACGCAAGTGAAATCTGTTGACGGCGAACGTGGCACTGCGCCGAGTGCGGTGACTGGCGTTGCCTGGCCGCCATTGCTTACGGGCGAGGCGGCCTCGCTTGCCGCCCTGCTGCACCAGCTGGAGCAAGCGCAGTGGTTGTCCGCGGATGCTATTGCCGCTCGCCAACTTCAACAGTTGACGATGACTGCAGCGCATGCACAAGCGCATTCAGTGCATTTTCGCCAGCGAATGCAGGCCGCAGGATTGCGAGTGGAACAATTGTCGACACCCGGTGGATTGCAGCGGCTTCCGGTTATGCGCCGGCGGGATGTCCAGTCCGCAGGAGCTTCGCTCTTTTGCACTCAGATTCCGCACGCCCACGCGCCAGTCGCCCAGTCGAGCACCTCCGGTTCCAGCGGACAACCGGTGATCGTCAAGCGCACCGGCGTCAACCGGCTGATGTGGCTGGCAATGACCTTGCGCGAACATGTGTGGCAGCAGCGCGATTTCCGCGGCAAGCTTGCGGTGATTCGCGATGACCGTATTCAGGATAATCAGCTGGATTTCCCGACCTGGGGTCCGCCGGCAAGCCTGCTGTTCGAAACCGGGCCGTCGCACGTGCTCAGCGTTCGCACCGGTGTTGCACGGCAGGCCGAATGGCTGCAATCCATCGACCCGGATTACCTGTTGGTTTATCCCAGCAATCTGGCCGCTTTGCTCGATTTGTTCGAGCAGCACGGATTGAAATTGCGCCGACTGCGGCAGATACGCACGATCAACGAAACCCTCACGCCAGGCATACGCGAATCTGCACGCAAGGTGCTCGGCGCCGAAATCGCCGATACCTACAGTTCCGCGGAGGTCGGCGTCGTCGCCGCGCAATGCCCCGATGGCGATGCTTACCATGTCATGGCCGAAAGCGTGATCGTCGAGGTGTTGAACGAGCACGACGAAGCGTGTACCCCGGGGCAAATAGGCCGCGTGGTAGTGACCGACCTGCAGAATTTTGCGACGCCGCTCATACGCTACGATCTGGGCGACTATGCAGAGGCAGCAGAGCCGTGTCCCTGCGGTCGCGGCTTGCCGACGCTGAAGCGGATACTGGGCCGCCGCCGCAATATGGTGCGACTACCTGACGGACGGCTTTTGTGGCCGGGCATAGGCGGCCTTCGCTATCGGGATATAGCGGCGATTCGGCAATTTCAGTTTATCCAGCGCGAACTCGAGACGATTGAGGTGCGACTTGTTGCGGATACGCCGTTGAGTGTGGACCAGGAGCAGCAAATAGGCGATTTCGTTCGTAAGGCGTTGGACTTTCCCTTCAAGCTGCAATTCGTCTACTTTTCCGGGCAAATCCCCCGCGGCCTCGGCGGTAAGTTCGAAGAATTCGTCTGTGAGCTTGCGTAATGAGAAGCACTCTGAAAACCTGGACCTGGGGATCTGATTCAATTGCAAAGAGAAAACCGAGTCTTGTGATGTATCGCTGGACAGTACCCACAATACTCCTAGGGTTTTACGTGGAATTTGGCTAAAATCAATCCACTC
>JAENXP010000285.1 GCA_016649475.1 Burkholderiales bacterium
GACGGTTCGGTCACGGCCGGCAATGCCTCGGGCATCAACGACGGCGCAGCCGCGGTGATTCTGATGGAAGCCGGCGCGGCTGCGAAGAAAGGCCTGAAGCCGCTGGCGCGGCTGCGCGCCTACGGGCACTCCGGCGTCGATCCCAAATTCATGGGCATCGGCCCGGTGCTCGCGGTGCGCTTGGCGCTCGAGCGCGCCGGCCTCAAGGTGAGCGACATGGACGTGGTCGAATCGAACGAAGCGTTCGCCGCACAGGCCTGCGCCGTGGCCAACGATCTCAAGTTCGATCCGGCGAAAACCAATCCCAATGGCGGGGCCGTGGCGCTGGGCCATCCCATCGGCGCCACTGGCGTCCTGCTCACAGTCAAGGCGATCTACGAACTGCAGCGCACCGGCGGACGCTACGCCCTCGTGACCATGTGCATCGGCGGCGGGCAGGGCATCGCCGCGGTATTCGAACGGATGTAGCATCGCCGCTTGGACTTCAACTGCCTTGCTTGCGGCGCATGCTGCGCGTATTCGGATTCGTGGCCGGCCTTCATCGGAGACGGTGACGGTGCGGGCATCCCGGATGAATTGATCGATTTCGAACACCAGCGCATGTTATGCCACGGCAACCGCTGTGCCGCGCTGGTTGGCGAACTTGGAAACCGGGCCGCATGCAGCGTCTACGCCCAGCGGCCACTGGTGTGCCGCGAGTTTCAGGCAGGTTCGGAAGACTGCGTCATGGTCCGGCGCAGTTTCAATCTGCACGCGCCATAGCCCGCGCCAGCCTCTCGATGCGCGGCTAGAACTCCAGGCTCTCCTGGATCGCGGCGATGCCCGCCTTGGCGCAGGTCTCGTCGGCCTCGCCACCGGGCGCACCGGACACGCCGATCGCGCCGAGCATCCGGCCGCCGCCCTCGATGATCACGCCTCCGCCCAGGATTACGACTTGGGGCAGGTTGCGCACGCCGCTCTGCGCCTTCCCCGGCTGCGTCAGATCGACCAGCGCACCGGTATTGCTGCGAAAACTCACCGCGGTCCAGGCCTTGCCGCTCGCCGTGCCCGGGGTATGCGCTCCGGCGTAGCGATCGCGCAGCAGCACCTGCACTGTGCCGGCCCGGTCGACCACCGCGACCGCGACCTGCCAGCCGCTGTCGCGGCATTTCTTCAACGCTACCTGCGCCGACTTGAGCGCGGTCTCTAACGTCAGGTTGCGCGTGGTATAGGTCGCCGCGTCCTCGGCCAGCGCATGGTTCGCGCAGGCCAGGCCTGCCGCACACAGGATCGTTGCCGTTGTTGCTCTCATGTTTCGCTCCTCAATGGTGTATTGTCAGCCTGCACCGCACCCCGGATCAAAGCGCGGCCTGCATGCGCTCGACGATGGTGCCGAGAATTTTCACGCGTGCGAAATGCTTGTCCTCGGCCTCGACCACCGTCCAGGGCGCAATATCGGTGCTGGTGCGGTCGATCATATCGCACACCGCCTGTTCGTATTCGTTCCACTTCTTGCGGTTGCGCCAGTCCTCCTCGGTGATCTTGAAGCGCTTGAAGCTGGTTTTTTGCCGCAGCGTGAAGCGCTTGAGCTGTTCTTCCGCGCTGATCTGCAGCCAGAATTTGCACACGATCGCGCCGCCGCGCACCATCTGTTCCTCGAAATCGTTGATCTCGCCGTAGGCGCGCATCCAGTCGGCGACGCCGCAAAAGCCTTCGACGCGCTCCACCAGCACGCGCCCGTACCAGGAGCGATCGAAAATGGTGATGCGCCCGCGCCGCGGCGCGTGCCGCCAGAAGCGCCACAGGTACGGTTGCGCACGCTCTTCTTCGGTCGGCGCCGCCACCGGCACCACCTGGAAATGGCGGGCGTCGATCGCGGAAGTGATGCGCCGTATCGCCCCCCCCTTGCCGGCGGCGTCCGAGCCCTCGAACAGCAGGATCAAAGAGTGTTTCTTGAAATATTTTTTGTCGCGTGACAGCAGGTTCAACCGCCCCTGCCATTTCTCCAACTGCGTCTCGTATTTCTCCTTGGAGATCTTCTGCGTCATGTCGAGATCGCGCAACAGTCCGAGGTTGCCCGACGCCAGCGGCGGGGCCTGCACCCGGCGTTCCTTGTAATTGCTTTTCTCCAACCGCTTTTTCATCGCCTCCAGCAGCAGTTTGCCGGTGGTGAGGCTGCGATAGCGCGCGTTCGCGCCCTCGATCACCGTCCAGGTCGCGTTGGCTCTGCTGGTCTCGCGCAATGCGCGCTCGGATATCTGGCGGAATGTGTCGTATATCCTGAAGCGTTCCCAGTCGAGCTTGGTGACCCGCCAGCGGGTGAGCGGGTCCTGCTCCAGCGCCTGCATGCGTTCCTTCTGCTGTTTTTTGGAGAGGTGAAACCAGAATTTCAGCAGCAGCACGCCCTCATCGCAGAGCATTTTCTCGAAGCGCACGATCTCCTCGAGGCTGCTCTTCAGCGCGGCGTCATCGGACTCACCGAGCACCCGGCTCACGATCGGAGCCGTGTACCAGGAACCGAACAAGATGCCGATCTTGCCCTTCGGCGGCAGTTCGCGCCAGAAGCGCCACATGCGCGGGCGCTGCGCTTCCTCGTCCGTTGGATCGCCGAAGGCGCGCGTCTGGATGTGGCGCGGGTCCATCCATTCGTTGAGCAGATTGACGGTTTCCCCCTTCCCCGCCCCGTCGACACCGCCGATCAGAATCAGGACCGGAAATTTGCGCGCCTGCGCCAGATCGAATTGCGTATTCAGCAGAGCCTCGCGCAGCTTGGGTTCCTGTCTGGCATAGATCTGCTTGGTGACTTTATGGCCCAGCTCCGCGGATTCGAACATGACTACCTCCTAAAAGGAAATTGCCTGCGATGACTTCCAGAACGGTTTCTGTCGCTGCCAATGTTCCCAGGCACGCTGCAATGCGTCGAGGTGCAAATGGGTGCTGGCCGCGCTCCAGCCCTGGATCATGCCGGCTACGCGAGCATCGGGCGCACGCGCGCCCGCCAGGGCTTCCGGCAGCAGGCGCAGCAAGGTCGCGGCATCGTTGAGCGCGCCCAGGACCTCCTGCATTGCGGCCAGCGATTGGACGTAAGGCCGCACGCGCCGTTTCGGGAACAAGGCGGCAAAAAATTCCGCCGCATAGCGCAGCTTTTTGGCGGCGATGCGCAGGCGATGGCGCCCGGCCGCGTCGAGTTCCTGCAGGCCCTTGCCGCGCTTTTTCAAAACGGCGGCGCGCTGCTGCAGCAGGCTCGCGGCGAAACCGTCCAACTGCAGGGCGAGCTCCTCGCGCTGCGGCATCCACGCGCCCTCGGCCAGGAGCCGCCCGAATTCGAGCCACAAGCGCTGCCATGCGGCCGCGGCGAGCGCGCGCTGTGCAGTGCGCAGGTGCGTGCGCCCCAGGGTGATGCAGCGCCGCTGGAACGCCAGCACCGCGGCCTCGTCGGCGCGCTGCGCACGCAGCGCGCGCAGCATTTCGTGCACGAAAACGTCCCAGTCACGCGCCCGCCCCAGCGCCGCGCTGCGCTCCTGCAACTGGCCAAGGAAGGGCGCGAACGCGGACTGCGGCAGCACCGATTTGAACAGACTGAAGCAGGCGCGCATGCGCCGCAATGCGACGCGCACCTGATGCAGGTACTCCGGATCCCTGCCTGCCAGAAAACCGGCTTCATTGGCCTGCAGGTGGGTCATGCAGCTGCTGATAATGGCGGCGAAAGCCGTGGCCACGCTGGCCTGACCGTCCAGTTCAAGCGGCACCGCCTTGGCCGGGCGCGAAGGCAATCTGCGCGCAAGCGCGTAGCCGCGCTCGGCCTTGCTAGCCTGTCCCAGACGCAGCGGCAGGCGCTCCAGCAGATCCAAGGCAAGCTCGTACAGGCACGCCGTACCGCCGGCGAGCAGTTCGATTTCTGCTTCGCTGATCGCACTCGCGCGCCGGCCGCTGCGAATCTCGCCGCTGTCGAGGCAGAGCTCCGCCAGGCTGCCGTCGGCAAAGCCGAGGCGCAAGCTGGTACGCGTGAACTCGGTGGAAAAAATGGGCGCCAGCGCCGCGCGCAACCGCGGGGCGCGAAACAGTTTCCCCTCCGGCGTCGCGGCGAGCAGCCCGAAGTCGAGCGCTTCGCCCGGCAGCGGCCATTCCCATTCCTCGCGCAGGTGCAGTCCCGTGGTGGCCTGCCCGCGGGACTTAAGGGTCTGCAGCCAGCGTTTTCCGTCGGAACGCAGGCGCAGTGCCAGGCCCGCGCGCAGCAAATCCTGCCGCGGCGTGTCGTAGTAGACGCTGTGGACGCGCCGCGTCGATGCGCGCCCTGCCTGCAGCGCCTTGATGCGCGGATCGCGGCGCAAGCGGCGCAGGTCCTGCGGCGCAAGTAACAGCTTGAGTTCGGTTTCCACTATCGCCGGCTCGCAGTGAGCACGCCCTGCACTTCCCTCACCTGCACCAGCGTGCGCTGCAACTGTTCCAGACCGGAGATTTCCACGGTGAAGGACATGAAGGCCTTATGCTGCTTGGACTGGGTATTCACTCCGGTGACATTGATCTTCTCGCGCGAAAGCACCTCTGAAATATCGCGCAGCAGGCCCTGGCGGTCGTGCGCCTGCA
>JAENXP010000442.1 GCA_016649475.1 Burkholderiales bacterium
CGCATCCACTACCGCGCCGGGTTCAAGCCGATTGCCGCGCACATCGTCGAATGCGCCGGGGCCGGGGTCACCAATGCCGACCTGTCGGTCTATAGCTACCGCAAACTCCGGCGGCCGATCTATCCGCTCGATGCCATCTAGGCCCTGGGTCCGAATCACCGTAGAATTGGCGTATCTTCTCGCGCGCAGCCAAAAAAATGAACCTGCCCTACAACCTGCTGGTCGACATCGGCAACACCTTCGTAAAATGGGGGCGCTACCAAGCCGGGTCGAACGCGGCCGCGCATGCGAGTTGCCTTGATTCCGGCCATGCGCTGCTGGAGGAAATCCCGGCGCTGGCGGGACAACTGCGCAAGCATCCGGCACCGGTGCATATTGTGATATCAAACGTCGCCGGCACGCGCGTGCGCGCGACCATGCTGCGCCTGCTCGAGATCTGGCCCGATGCGCCTGCGCCGTGCTGGGTGATCCCGCAGGAAGAGCAATGCGGCGTGAAAAACGGCTACCGCAACCCGGCTCAGCTGGGCAGCGACCGCTGGGCTGCGCTGATCGGAGCGCGCGCGCTGGAGGGGGCGCGTCCGGTGCTGGTCGTATGCTGCGGCACCGCCACCACCGTCGACCTGCTCACGGCGCAGGGCCAGTTCGCCGGCGGCTGTATCATGCCGGGCGTCGGCACCATGCTGCGCTCCCTGCACGAAAAGACCGCTGCGCTGCCCGACGCCGACGGTGTATATACCGAGTATCCGGTGCAGACCGTCGACGCCATCGTCAGCGGCTGCCAGCACGCGCAGGCCGGGGCGGTGGAGCGCATCTACGATCTGTACCGTCGCGACCATCCGGATCTGTTATGCCTGGTCTCCGGCGGGGCGGCCAAGGCGCTGACGCCGCACCTTGCCATCGTGTTCCGCTACCACGACAACCTGGTGCTCGAGGGGCTGCATTGCATCAGCCGGGCACCTGCTGGCGCGGCATGCGAAGGGCTCACCGCTACGCAAAGGGCCTGATCGATGCGCATGCTTTTTTTCATTCTGCTGCTGGCCAATGCGACTTTTTTCGCCTATGCCTGGTTCGGGCCCGGCGCGCGCGCCGGTGGCGACGCGCAGATCATCGGCCAGCAGCTCAATCCGGAAAGAATCCGCCTGCTCCGCCCCGAGCAGTTGAGCGGACTCACGCGCAAACCCGAGCCGGCGAAGACGGTTGCCGTTTGTCTGGAATGGGGCGCTTTCAGCGACACCGATGTGGCGCGCGCCGAGCAGGTGCTGGAACCGCTGGCGCTCGGCGCCAAGCTGTCCCAGCGCAGGCAGGACGAGCTTGCGGGTTTCTGGGTCTATATCGCGCCGCTCGCCAGCCGCCAGGCGGCTGCGCAGAAGGCAGCTGAGTTGAAGCGCCTGGGCGTGGAGGATTATTTCATCGTGCCCGACGACCCGAAATGGCGCAATGCAATCTCCCTGGGCATATTCAAGACCGAGGATGCGGCGAAGACCCGCCTGGGCGCGTTGCGCGAGCAGGGCGTGAAGAGTGCCGCCATCGGTGCGCGCGAAACGCCGGCCGGCAGGACTTATTTCCAGGTACGCGACGCCAGTTCCGTCGTGACGGCAAAGTTGAACCAATTGAAGCAGGCCTACGCGGGCACCGAGGTGCGCGAGTGTGCGCCCGCCGAGAAGAAAGGATAAGCGCCGCGATGTACACGCCCAAGCACAATCAGATCGAGGACCGCGCTGCGCTGCTCGCCTACATGCGCGCCTATTCGTTCGCTGCGCTGGCGAGCGCGGGGCCGGCGGGGCTGATGGCCACGCATCTGCCTTTCGTGATTGAGGACGAGGACGGCCGGATCAGGCTGCTCGCGCACATGGCGAGGGCCAATCCGCAGTGGCGCGAATTCGCCGCCGGGATCGATGCACTGGTGATTTTCATGCAGCCGCACGCCTATGTCTCGCCGCGGCTCTACGACAGCCGGCAGAACGTGCCCACCTGGAATTACGTCGCGGTGCACGCCTACGGCCGGCCGTTGCTGATCGAGGAACGAGAGGCCAAGATCGAGCTGCAGAAAAAGCTCATCCGCCAGCACGACGCGGGTTTCCTCGAGCAGATGGCCGAACTGCCCGAGAGCTACCTGGACGCCAAACTCGCCGCCATCGTCTCTTTTTCCCTCGAAGTGACCCGCATCGACGCGCGCTACAAACTGTCGCAGGACAAGAATCCGGCCGAGCGCGAGCGCATCGCGCGCGATCTCGAAGCTGGCGGCGAGGGCGTCGCGGCGCAGACTGCGCGGCTGATGCGCAGGCACATCCCTTAGCCGGTCGCTTTCCCGGCCAGGACTGTCGGCCGCAGTTGCAGCGGTTTCTCTAGCCCGGGACGCCCGCGCGTATTTTTGCCAGGGTCGCCGTGGTCGAGCGCTCAAACTGAAACGGGATGGCATGCACTGCGCCGCCCCAGGCGATCACCTCGCGCGCGCCGACGATGGCTTCGGGTTTCCGGTCGCCGCCTTTCACCAGCACGTCCGGGTGGCAGGCGAGAATCAGCGCGAGCGGGGTGTCGTCGTCGAACCAGGTGACCAGGTCGACCGCCTGCAGGGCGGCGAGCACCGCCGCGCGGTCCTCGAGCCGGTTGATCGGACGATCCGCGCCCTTGCCCAGGCGCCGGGCCGAGGCGTCGCTGTTGGCGGCGACCACCAGGCTCGCACCGAGCGCGCGCGCCTGCGCGAGGTAGGTGACATGGCCGCGATGCAGAATGTCGAATACGCCGTTGGTAAATACCAGCGGGCGCTTGAGCGCAGCAATGCGGCGCGCGAGCTGCGCGGGCTCGCACAGCTTCGCCTCGAAATCGGGTTCCCTATGCATTCAGGTGGCGCCGGACGTGCTATGCGCCGGCTGCGCGCGCATTCCCGATCACGTGCCTGCCCTTACTTCGCCGGCGGTTCGATGTACTCGAACACGCGCACCACTTTTTGCACGCCGCCCGTGGTGCGCGCGATTTCCACCGCCGCCTCGGCCTCCTTGCGCGTGACCAGTCCGAGCAGATAGACCACGCCGCTTTCAGTCACCACTTTCACGTCGTTGGCGGATATGCCGCTGTTGCTGTCGATGAAGCGCGTTTTGACCTTGGATGTGAGGTAGCTGTCGTTGCCGCGCGCGCTGTACGAGCTTACCCCGGCGATCTGGATCTCGTTGACCACCCCCCGCACATTGGGAATCTCGCGCACGATTCTTTCGATGTCCGTTTTGGTGGCGACATCGGGCGCTTCGCCGGTGAGCAGCGCGTTGCGGTTGTAGCTGTTGACGTTGATGTGCACTTTTCCGCCAAATCGGTCGTTGATGCGGCTTTCGGC
>JAENXP010000395.1 GCA_016649475.1 Burkholderiales bacterium
CCTGGCCGAAGCCTGAGCGGCACGGGCGCCTACCGTGCTCGCGCTCAAGCTGTTTCTGGTTCCGGCATTTCTGCTGCTGATTTCGCTTGCCGGCAGGCGTTGGGGCCCTGCAGTCGCCGGATGGCTGGCCGGTCTTCCGGTGCTGACCGGCCCCATTCAGTTTGTGCTGGCGCTGGAGCACGGAACCGTCTTCGCCGCGACGGCTGCAACCGTGTCCCTGTCCGCGGTTTCAGGCGCCGTCGTTTTCATCGTCACCTACGCACGTGTGTGCACGCGCAGATCGCCTGGAATTTCCCTGCTCAGCGGCCTGGCCGTCTGGTGCTGCGCCGCGCTGCTGCTGACGCGGCTCGCGCCGAGCAATTCCGTCTCTCTGCTGATCGCGCTGTGCAGCCTGCTGGTCGCGCCGAAGTTCTTTCCGCGCATCGCGGCGCCAACGCTCGCCCCTGCCCTGCCCAAATGGGAGCTGCCCCTGCGCATGCTGGCAGGTGCTGCGGTCACGCTCGCCGTAACCACGCTTGCGGCGACAATCGGGCCTTCGTGGAGCGGCATGTTCGCCGTGTTTCCGGTGATCACCATCGTCATGTCGGTGTTCTCGCATCGAGCCTCCGGTCCGGCATTCACCGCAACCCTGCTCAGGGCGATGATCTGGGGGCTGTACTCTCTCGCAAGCTTTTGTCTGGTGCTGGCCGTATTGCTGCCGCAACAAGGCGTGTCGGTCTCGTTCGCAAGCGCAACCGCAGTCGCGCTCATCGTCCAGTGGGCGTTGAAGTCGCGCCTGCATCGCCCATAGGCGGCGGCGAAAACGCTCTGGACGCGCGCCGAGCCGGTGTGCTACAAAGCCGGACCGCGCCGCACGGCGCGGCCCGGCACATCGGAGCGCAAGCTCGTCACCGAAGGAGATATCCATGGCGCATCTGGCAAGAGGCTTACTCGCACTCATCCTGTCCGCAGTTGCGTCGCTGCCCGCCGGCGCGCAAAGCTACCCCGGCAAGCCGGTGCGCATCATCGTGCCATTCGCCGCCGGCGGCCCTGCGGACATTTATGCGCGTTTCCTCGGGCAGCACCTGCAGAAAGCGCTCGGCCAGCCGTTTGTGATCGAGGACCGTCCCGGCGGCGGCTCGGTGATCGGCACCGACGCGGTGGCGAAATCGGATCCGGACGGCTATACGCTGCTGATGATGTCCAACACGCATACCGTCAACGAATCGCTGATTTCGAACAAGCCGTTCCAGCTGCTGCGCGATTTTGTGCCGGTGGCACCGGTGAACTATTCCGACCTGGTGCTGGTCGTGCACCCCTCGGTCCCGGCAAATACGCTCAAGGAATTCATTGCGCTCGCCAAAGCCAAGCCGCATGACCTCAATTACGCTTCGTCCGGCCCCGGCACGCCTTATCACATGGCCGGCGAACTGTTCAAGGCGATGGCGGGCCTGGACATCGTGCACGTTCCCTACAAGGGCAGCTCGGGCGCGCGCACCGACATCCTCGGGGGTCAGGTGCAGATGATGTTCGATGCCATTACGACCATGGCTCCCAATGTGCGCGCAGGGAAGGTAAAAGCGCTGGGCACCACGGGCAAGGCGCGCTCGCCAGTGCTTGCGGACGTACCCACGGTATCCGAAGCCGGCGTGCCCGGCTACGAGGCGGTCATCTGGCTAGGCGTCATGGCGCCGGCCGGCACGCCCAAGCCCATCGTCGAGCGCCTGAACGCCGAAATCAGGAAAATCGTGAACAGCACCGAAGTGAAAGACGCGTGGGCCAAGCAGGGCGCGGCGCCGATGAGCATGAGCACGGACGAATTCGGCCAGTACCTGCGCGACGACATCGCCAAATGGGCGAAGGTGGTAAAGATCTCCGGCGCCAAAGTCGACTGAAGCGATGGGCGCAAACGCCGGCGGCGCCGCCGCGGCTGTGCGGCTGAGCGTCAACGGAACCGAATACGAAGTCGACGCCGCCGAGGATACGCCGCTGCTGTATGTGCTGCGCAATCAACTCGGGTTGAAGGCGGCACACTTCGGCTGCGGCACCGGCGAGTGCGGCGCCTGCAGGGTGCTGATCGACGGCCGGGCCGTGGCCTCCTGCGATACGCCACTGTGGGCGGCCCTGGGCAAACACATCATCACCGCCGAAGGGCTGGGCGATGCGGCGCATCCCCATCCGCTGCAAAACGCGTTGATCGCCGAGCAGGCCGGACAGTGCGGCTACTGCCTGCCGGGCATCCTGATCAGCGCCGCGGCGCTGCTTGCGCGCACGCCGCTGCCGAACGAACCGGAGGTGCGCGCCGCGCTCGATGAAAATCTGTGCCGCTGCGGTTCGCACAACCGCATCGTGCGCGCAGTGCTGCGCGCGGCGCGAGACGGAGCAAAGACATGAATCTCGCCTACCGTCTTGCAGCCGACGGGAGCGGAAATCTGCCGCGCCTGCCAGGCAGCCTGCACCTGAACCGGCGCCTGTCGCAGTGGCTGCGCTTCCTGCCCGACGGCGCGATCGAAGTGCGTTCGGGAAAAGTCGAACTCGGCCAGGGCATCGCCACGGCGCTGGCGCAGATCGCCGCCGAGGAACTCGATGTGGCGATCGAACGCATACGCATGGTGCCGGCAAGCACCGCATCCAGCCCGAACGAAGGCGTAACCTCCGGCAGCCTTTCCACGCAGGAATCGGGCACTGCGCTGCGCTACGCCTGCGCCGAGGCGCGCGCGATCTACCTCGAGGCCGCGGGCGTCCGACTGGGCGTGCCGGCGTCGGCCCTGAGCGTCGCGGACGGCGAATTCCTCTCCGCCAGCGGCACGCGCACCAGCTATGCCGAACTTGCGGATGACGCCCTGCTCGCGCGCGACGCAACGGCAAACATCGCGCCGAAAAGCGCTGCGCAACACAAGCTGGTTGGCACGCCCGCGCCGCGCCTCGACCTTGCGCAAAAAGTATTCGGCCTGCCGCGCTTCGTGCACGACCTCGAATTGCCCGGCATGCTGCACGCACGGGTGCTGCGGCCGCCATCGCCGGCGGCGATACTGGTCTCGCTCGACGAGACAGCCGCACGCGCGCTCCCGGGCGTGGTCGCCGTAGTACGCGACGGCAGCTTCGTCGGCGTGCTGGCCGAACGCGAAGAAACCGCGCTGCTGGCGCTCGAAAAGCTGCGCCCGGCCGCTTCGTGGAAAGAGTCCGATACCCTGCCTGAAGCGGCCACGCTGGGCGACTGGCTGAAAGCTCAACCCGCGGAAACGCAGCTCATCTCCGAACGTGGACCCGGCACTGCGGAGGGCGCGGCGCTGACCCGTCGCGCCCGCTATACCCGCCCCTATCTTGCACACGCCTCGATCGCGCCCTCCTGCGCGCTGGCGCAATGGGATGCCGGACGACTGCACATCTGGAGCCATAGCCAGGGCATCTACAACCTGCGCGCAGACCTCGCACTGGCTCTGTCCATGCCGCTCGAGAGCATTGTCGTAGAGCATGTGGAAGGCGCCGGCTGCTACGGGCACAACGGCGCGGACGACGTCGCCTTCGACGCGGCCCTGCTGGCGCGCGCGGCCGCCGGGCGTCCGGTGCGGCTGCAGTGGACGCGCGCCGATGAACTCGCCTGGGCGCCCTTCGGCCCTGCGATGACGGTGGAAATCGAAGCCGACCTCGACGCGACCGGATCGGTCCTCGCATGGC
>JAENXP010000651.1 GCA_016649475.1 Burkholderiales bacterium
GGAACAGCAGCGCATGAGGCAGGCGCCCATGCATTGCGGCAAGCCGGCCCCAGATCTCTTCTTGCCATGGAAAATAGTTTATTGACATACTGTTACAATATATTCTTCAAGTGTTTTACGAATATCGGCGATGCTCCGGCTGGCGTCGACCACCCGGATTCTCTGCGGATAACGGGCAGCGCGCTCCAGATACACAGCGCGTACCCGGGCGAAAAAATCCAGGTTTTCCTGCTCGAAACGGTCAGGTGCAGCTGTGGCCGCCAGGCGCCGCTGCTTGGCCTGATCCACCGAAAGATCGAAAACGAGCGTCAGATCGGGTTGCAGTCCCTGCTGCACCCAGTTCTCGAGGCTTTCGATTTTTCCCAGATCCAGCCTGCGGCCACCGCCCTGATAGGCGAAAGTGGCGTCGGTAAAGCGATCCGAAAGCACCCAGGTTCCCGCGGCCAGCGCCGGCAGGATCAGCCGCTCAAGGTGCTCGCGCCGGGCAGCGAACATGAGCAAGGTCTCGGTTTCGAGGTGCATGGGCTGCGTCAGCAGCAGTTTGCGCAGTTCTTCCCCCAGCGGCGTGCCGCCGGGCTCGCGCGTCACGACCACCTTCTTTCCTGCGGCTTCGAGGCGCGCGGCGATCCAGTCCAGGTGGGTGCTCTTGCCCGCGCCGTCGACGCCTTCCAGCGTTATGAACTTGCCCCTCATGCTAGCGTTTCTTCTTTTGCCGCCGGTAGTTCGATACCGCGCGTTCATGTTCTGCCAGGGTGCGCGAAAACTCGCTCGAACCATCGCCGCGGGCGACAAAATACAGGGCGTCGGTATCCGCCGGATTCAGCGCCGCCTGCAGCGCTGCCAGGCCGGGCATGGCAATAGGAGTGGGCGGCAGTCCCGCACGCGTATAGGTATTGTGCGGTGTATCGGCACGCAGGTCTTTGGTGCGCAGCTTGCCATCGAATTTATCTCCCATCCCGTAAATGACGGTAGGATCGGTCTGCAGCAGCATGCCCATGCGCAGGCGATTGACGAATACTCCTGCGACCAGCGCGCGTTCGTTCGATTGTCCGGTCTCTTTCTCGATCACCGAAGCCATGATCAAGGCCTCATAGGGTTCGCGGTAAGGCAGATCAGGGGCGCGCTGTTCCCAGGCCGACTGCAGATGCTTGTCCATTGCCGCGTAAGCCCGCTTGATTACCTCGATATCGCTGGTGCCCGCGCCGAAGCGATAGGTGTCGGGGAAGAACAGGCCTTCCGGGCTGCGATCGCCCGCACCCAACCGGGCCATGATGTCGGAGTCGCTGAGATCGGCGCTGTCGTGCCTCAGGTCCGGATCGGCGTTGAGTGCCGCCCGCAGCTGCCTGAAGGTCCAACCTTCGAGGAATTTCACCTCGGCATGGACCACGTCTCCCGAAGTCAGCTTGTCCAGCAAAGCCAGCGGCGTAATGCCCCTGGAGACTTCATAGCTGCCGGCCTTGATCGCGCCGGCTTTGTCCAGCACGCGGACGAGCAGGTTGAATCGCCAGGCGCCCAGTTCGATGCCGGAATCGACGATCTGCCGCGTCGCGCTTCTCAAGCTGCTGCCCGGTTTGATGGAGAATTGCACCCGGTCAGCGCGCAGATTCAGCGGGCTCGAGGCATACCAGCGCAGACCTGCGGCCGCCAGCAGCGTTAAGCACAGTACGAGGAGAAAAATGCGTTTGATCCATGACGACATTCGTTTGCGGGCGTATCCGTGAGGGGCAGGCTGGAGATCGCAGAGGCTATAATTGCCGCTTGAATTTCATATTATCACGCATACTTAAGACATTATCCAAGTCTGCAGGACACCGATGACTACTGACTGGCAGGACTTCCTGCTCGCACGCAAAGCCCGCATCGAAGCAGGTGTGCTGGACCATTTCGGCGACGCCGCGGCCGAACTGCGTGCGACTCGCGATGGCGGCATTGTAGCCCCGCTGACCCACTTGGGACTGCTTGAGTTCAGCGGCGAGGACGCGCAGACCTTCCTCCACGGCCAGCTCAGCAATGATGTCAAACAACTCGGTCCCGGGCGCAGCGAGTATGCAGCCTACTGCTCGGCCAAGGGGCGCATGCTGGCGAATTTCCTGTTGTGGCAGGAAGACAAGACTTATCACCTGCAGCTTGCCCGCGCCCTGCTGCCGGCAATGCAAAAGCGGCTGGGCATGTTCGTGCTTAGAGCCAAGGTGAAGCTGGCCGACGCCAGCGA
>JAENXP010000752.1 GCA_016649475.1 Burkholderiales bacterium
AATGGACCCAAAGCACCCAGGATCGCGGCCCGATACGTGAAGCCTGACTCTGAATGCGCCGACGCAGATGCCGTTTGCGTGCGGGTCGACAACGGATTCGGGTCCGATTTTATCGTCATCTCGAGCGACCCGGGGACAGCTCTATCTTTCGATAACGGCAGGATAAAGACGGACGCAGGCGCGGTGGTGGTGCGAACGGACAGGAAGGGCAAGGTGATTCACGCGTTTAGCACCGGCAGCGCCACCTACAATGGCAAGCCGATAACCGCCTACACCGCCGCAACAGCGAAATAGCAGTCCCGTTCGTCCGGGAAATCCGTTCCCGGACGCCTCGCATTTTTGCTTGTTGTGACCGGTTTCGCAGGACTGTCGGGTCGCGCTGCATAATCCCTACATACCGTCAAACGAGGAGGATGCCCGTATGGACAGTAAACTGACTCGGCGCAAGTTCCTGGAGAAGTCGGCGATTGCGGCCGGCGGGGTTGTGCTGCTCGGCGCTAACGCGCCTGCTCCGGCGAGCGGTCAGAGCGCGGCCCGCAAGGGCGCCAATGACCGCATCGGCGTGGGGCTCATCGGCTGCGGAGGCATGGGCAACGGCCACCTGGGCGCGCTGACGAGACTGAAGGACAGCGGCTACGCCGTGGACATCGTCGCCGTCTGCGACGTGTATAAGCCCCGCCTGGACGCGGCGGCGGCTCGCACGGGCGGCAAGCCGTATTCTGACTTCCACGACCTGATCGCCGCGACGGACGTCGATCTTGTCGGGATCGCTACACCCGATCACTGGCACGCCCCGATGACCATTGCCGCAGCCGACGCGGGCAAGGACGTCTACTGCGAGAAGCCCATGACCTACTGGGGCGACATGTCCATGACCAGGAAGGTTGTGGAAGCCATCGCTCGCAACAAGCGCGTGATGCAGGTCGGCACCCAGGGAATGAGCGACACCATCTGGGAGCAGACGGCCGAGCGGATCAAGGCCGGTGCGGTGGGCCAGCTCGTCCACGCTCAGGCCAGCGACATGCGCAACGGTAACCTGGGCGTATACAACCCCAAGTCCGACGACGGGCAGGCCAAGCCGGGCACGAACCTGGATTGGGACATGTGGCTCGGCCCGGCGAAGAAGCGGCCCTGGGAACCGGGGCGATTCTTCGCGTTCCGGTCGTTCTGGGACTACTCAGGCGGCATCGGCACCGATTTCTTCCCCCACATCCTCACACCGCTCGTACGCACAATGGGGCTGGGCGTGCCGAAGCGTGTGGTGGCCTCCGGCGGGCTCTACAGTTGGAAGGACGGGCGGGAGTGCCCGGACATCTACAACCTGGTGATCGAGTACGCTGACGGGCCGTCTCTGCTGCTGGTGGCGTCGCTGGCGAACAACAACGGGATACCGATGCTCATCCGCGGCCACGAGGCGACGGTGCACTTCGAGGGGCCCGGCGCGGTCATCCGGCCACAGGATGCGGTGACGCGCGACCGCGAGGAAGAGAAGATCGAGCGCAAGCACGGCGCATCACTCGAAGAGCACTACAAGGACCTGATGGAGTGCGCCCGCAGCCGCGACAGGAAGCCGCGCAGCAACGAAGAGCTCGGATACGCCGTTATGGCCGCGCTCAGCATGGGCATAATGTCCTACCGCGAAGGCAAGGCGGCGGAGTTCGACGAGAAGAGCGGTAAGATAACGATGCGCTAGTGCTTGCTTGCAGAAGTCCGCGCAACGTTGTTTCGGGAAACCCTTTTCTGTGCTTCGGGACGAAAACCGTGTCCCGAAGCATGGAAATACGGCTTCAGACGTAGCGGTCGATGTTCTTCCGGACCGCCGTCGCGCGCGCTTCCCGCAGGGTCTCG
>JAENXP010000721.1 GCA_016649475.1 Burkholderiales bacterium
CGAAAACCTCTTTCCCGCGCACGGCAAGCCGTGTTTGAATCAGTGCGGCTGCGGCAGCGGCCACCCCAAACAGGACCGCCGCAACGAGGTAGGTCCATTGGCTAATAAGCGCGATCAGAATCCCGCCGATCGCAGGCCCTCCCAGTTGGCCAATCTTGTTGACCGACGAGGACATTGCGACGGCGTTTGAAAATAGCTCACGGGGGACGATGTTTGGCAGGATGGCCTGGCTGGCAGGGCTCAAAAATGCCCGTGCAGTTCCATGAATTGCCAGCAGAGCGAATACCGGCCAAACATTGACAGGCTCAAGCAGCATGTAAGCGCAAATCAGGGACGCAGCCGCCGCGTGAAGCATATTGCATGCCGCTATGATCAGGCG
The DNA here is from genome assembly GCA_016649475.1 of Burkholderiales bacterium. Taxonomy (GTDB): domain Bacteria; phylum Pseudomonadota; class Gammaproteobacteria; order Burkholderiales; family SG8-39; genus 2-12-FULL-64-23. The sequence goes on from JAENXP010000721.1 coordinate 380, forward strand.
GCGATCGACGCGGTCCGCAACCATGCCGGCAACAAGGAAAAGCACAAGTGCAGGAAGAAACTGAAACAGCCCGACGAGCCCGAGATAAAGAACACTGCCCGTAATCCGGTAAATATGCCAGCCAACGGCAATAGACAGCACCTGGATGCCGAAAACATTGCCCGCGCGGCTGACAATGAAGAGGATGAAATCAAGGTGTGATAACAGGCGTCTTGCCGGTGCATGGAGAGCGCCACCACCGTTTCCGGTACCGTCCGCTATGATTTCATACCTTCCATTTTTTCTTTGCCTCACATGCCAGCGAGCGATGCAACGCCCATTTTGTTGGATCAGGCGTAGTTGAGGAAAGTTGTTGCAGAAGCGCCGCCGTGATCACCCCGCCCACGGCAAACTGACCAGCTCCAATCGATTGGTTCAATTTCATTGTTAGTTCATTGATGGTTGTGCCGCTACCCGCCTTTGGACCACCCGGCTGGACATTTTCCTGGGGCGGTTGCTCACGGCGGTGACTGTGCCTATGAGCGGTTCATCAGCGGTATCGGCGGCTTGTTGCCGATGGCGCTGCAACACTGAAAACAAGTTAACTTATTGAAATGATTGGCGCACGTGACAGGCTCCATACCTATATTCACCGTTGTCCACCGCTGTTCGCACAGCCCGCTATTATCTAACGGTTTTATCACCAATTCGTCTTTCTCTGTTCGCCAGTATGCGCTACAATTCGCGATATGAAGTAGGGATGAGGTAAGGGAGAAAGCACGTGGCCCGACCCACGAACAAGCTCACCGCGATAGTCGTTGAGAAGCAGAGACGACCGGGTCGCCACTCCGACGGCGGCGGGCTCTACCTGAACATCACTAAAAGCGGCTCCAAGTCGTGGGTCTTCATCTGGTCAAACAATCACCGCAAGCGCGAAATGGGCCTTGGACCTTATCCTGCTGTTTCACTGGCCAAGGCCCGAGCCCGATCCGAAAGGTGCCGGGAGCAGGTTGCTGATGGGCTCGACCCGATTGTCGAGCGTGGCCGGGACGCACAAAAAACCTTCGGTGAGTGCGCCGACGCCTGTTTCCAAGCAATGAAGGGCCAATGGAGCCATAACAAAACTCAAAAAATATGGCATCGGGCCATTAATCACTACTGCGAGCCGATCCGCCCACGGCCCATCGCCGCCATTAATACCGAGGATGTCCTTCAGGTCCTCAATCCGATTTGGCAGACAAAAAGCGAGACAGCGAGCAAACTACGGGGGAGGATTGAGCGAGTTCTGGACTTTGCAAAAGCCAAGGGTTGGCGCACCGGCGAAAATTCAGCGCGATGGCGTGGTCATCTTGAGAACATTTTGCCAAAGCCGCAAAAGCTAACGCGGGGGCACTTCCCGGCGATGGATTATCGTGATGTTCCCGTATTCTTTGAAAGGTTGCAAAACACAGGTGGCATGGCAGCGCGGGCGCTTCAGTTTCTGATCCTGACGGCTGCCCGATCCGGCGAGGTGCTCGGTGCGCGATGGCCTGAGATGGATTTGGAGGCGGGAATCTGGGCTGTTCCGGCTGGCCGCATGAAGGGCCGCATCGAACACCGTGTGCCGCTC
>JAENXP010000740.1 GCA_016649475.1 Burkholderiales bacterium
CGTTGCCCCGGGTTTCATTGCAAGCTGAGGGGATCGGGGTGCTAAAGCGGGGTGGTAAAGGAAGAGTCCCGCCCCTTGCCTGGCTTCTCGTGCTTCTCCGGACCGGGGGGCTGTTCCGGCAACTCTGAAACCACCTCCTAGTTGCTTGTCGGCGAAATTCTGACTGTGGCGCCGGGCTTGAGCGTTCCCGAGTTGTTGCGGACCACGCGGCTTTGCGCGTCCAGTCCGTCGACGATCTGCACCACGCCCTCTTCCTCGTTCCTGAGGCCGAGCTTCACCGCGCGCTGCTCCAGCCTGTTCTCGGCGATGCGCAGCACATAGGACCTGCCGCTTTCCTGACGCACGGCCGAAAGCGGCAGCACCTGCGCTGATTCGATCCGGCTCAGCGTTACGCTGCCCTTGGCGAACATGCCGCCTTTGAGCGCGCTATCGCGGTTGGGCAGCACTGCGTAGACGATGATGGAGCGTGAACCGCTTTGCGTCGCCGGATTGATGCGATCGATGCGACCGCTGAATTCGCGCCCGCCGTAGCCTTCGACGCGAAAGCTTACTTCCTGCCCGACGCGAATACTCGGAATATCGCTCGCGGGCACGGCCGCCTCAACTTCCATTTCGGTAAGGTCCACCAGCGTGAGTATCTTGCCGTCCACAGGCAGCTTTTCCCCCTGCTGGGCGTGGCGCTGCGACACGATGCCCGCCTGCGGCGCGCTGACCACGGTGTCGGCCAGCGCCTTCTTTGCCAATGCGACCTGCGCCTCCAGTGCCTTCAGCTTTGCTTCAGACACCTGGTAGCTGCTCTGCACGCCGTCGAACGCGTTCTGGGATATGAATTTTTGCTGCAGCAGCGCCAGGTTGTTGGCGCGGTTCTTTTGCGCGAGCGCGAGCTGCGCGCGACCTGCCTCGAGGTCTGCGCTCTTCTCGTCCAGCCGCGCCTGCGCGTCCTGGGGATCGATGCGTGCCAGCACCTGGCCGGGGTGGACGCTTTCGCCTTCACGCGCCAGCAGTGTCTTCAGCTCGCCCGCAACCTTGGCCTTGACCGTGGTCCAGTTGCGCGGCTGCAGCGTGCCCGTGATGGATATCGACAGGCGCAGTTCGCGCATCTGCGCCTGCACCAGGTCGCTCGCCGCGAACTCGATCACCGGCACACTGGTGGGCTGGGCTGAGGCGATGCTGTTGTCGCGGGTAAAAAAAACGGCGGCGACAACCGCAGCGGCAAGTCCGCCGGCCGCAAGCCACCAGCGCTTGGTTCTTTTTGCGTGCATGTGTCTACTCCTGTGCCTGCGGCTTGCGCAGGCTGTGCAATAGCATATCCAGATAGGCGTCCAGATAGCGCTCCGGCTGCAGCTGTTCGCGCTCACAGCAGGCGAATGAGTGGCGCCACACTCCGAGCATGACCAGGGGCGCGAGCGCCACGCGCACCAGGTGGTCGATGTCGACCTCGCGGAACTCATCGGCGTCGTTGCCGCGCTGCAGCACCCGGCGGAACATGGACAGGGCGCGCACTATCACTTCATCGTAATAGAACTTGGCGAGATCGGGAAAGTTGCCGGCTTCCGCTATCACGAGCTTGGGGATGCCCGCGACCTTGGTCGATCCGGTGAGTTCCCACCAGCCGCGCACCAGCTTGCGCACCAGGTCGGCGGAGCTGCCGGAAAAGTTCCCCACCAGCACTTCGCCATGCTGCAGCACCGGCAGCACATTGCCGCGCACCACCGCCTTGAACAGGTCTTCCTTGTTCTCGAAATACAGGTACAGCGTGCCCTTGCTCACGCCCGCGCGCGCGGCCACGTCGTCCAGGCGGGTTGCGGCAAAGCCGCGCTCGACGAAAAGGTCCAGCGCGGCGGCGATGATTTCCTCGGGACGCGCGTCTTTGCGGCGGGTCCAGC
>JAENXP010000015.1 GCA_016649475.1 Burkholderiales bacterium
ATTATCAAGCCGTTCAAGCTTGACGAGGTAAGGGAGGCCCTTTCCGCCATCGGCGTGCAGGGCATCACCGTAACCGAGGTAAAGGGGTTCGGCCGGCAGAAAGGCCATACCGAGTTGTATCGCGGCGCGGAATACGTGGTCGACTTTCTGCCCAAAGTGAAAGTCGAGGTGGCCATCAAGAAGGAAATGCTCGACCAGGCGATCGAGGCCATCGAGAAATCCGCCAGCACCGGCAAGATCGGCGACGGCAAAATTTTCGTATTCGATCTGGCTCAGGTCATCCGCATCCGCACCGGCGAGACCGGCGCGGATGCGCTATAGGGAGAACCGCATGAAGAAATTTCTTACCATAGTCGCGCTGTTCGGCGCATTGAGCCTGGCGGGCGTTAGCGCGCAAGCGCAGGACAAGCCCGCCGAACAGCCCGCGGCCACCATGGCGGCTCCGGCTGCTGCGGCCGCTCCCGCAGCTCCTGCAGCCGCAGCAGCGCCGGCGGCGGAGGTCAAAAAGCTGGACAGCGGCAGTACCGGCTGGATGATCACCGCGACGGTGCTGGTCATGCTCATGACCATTCCCGGCCTCGCACTGTTCTACGGCGGTTTGGTGCGCGCCAAGAACATGCTGTCGGTTCTGATGCAGGTGTTCGTGACCTTTTCGCTGGTATCCATCCTCTGGGCGGTGTACGGCTACAGCCTCGCATTCACCGATGGGGGCTCGCTCAACTCGATCATCGGCGGCATGGGCAAGGCCTTTCTCTCCGGAATCAAACCCGACACGCTGAGCGGTGTCATCCCCGAGTACGTGTTCGTCGTGTTCCAGCTCACTTTCGCGGCTATTACCCCCGCGCTGATCGTGGGCGGCTTCGCGGAGCGCATGAAGTTCTCCGCCGTGCTCTGGTTCATGGCCCTGTGGGTGACCTTCTGCTACGTGCCGATCGCGCATATGGTCTGGGGCGGCGGCTTCCTCGCCGGGCTCGGGGCCAAGGACTTCGCGGGTGGCACGGTGGTGCACGTCAATGCCGGTATCGCTGCGCTGGTGGGTTGCATGATGCTGGGCAAGCGTATCGGCTACGGCAAAGAAGCCATGCCGCCGCACAACCTCACCCTGACCATGGTGGGTGCCTCGCTGCTGTGGGTGGGCTGGTTCGGCTTCAACGTCGGCAGTGAGCTTGCCGCAGACGGTATCGCCGGCATGGTGCTGGTCAACACGCAGTTGGCAACGGCTGCGGCGGTCCTGGGCTGGATGTTCATCGAATGGATGACGCGCGGCAGGCCGACGATGCTGGGCGCTGCGTCCGGCGCAGTGGCCGGACTCGTCGCAATTACCCCGGCTTGCGGTTTCGTGGGCCCGATGGGCTCGATCATTCTCGGCCTTGCTGCGGGCGTAGTCTGCTTCTGGGGCGTAACCGGCCTGAAAAGCATGTTCGGTTACGATGATTCCCTGGACGTATTCGGGGTGCATGGCGTCGGCGGAATTCTCGGCGCCCTCGGCACAGGCATCCTGATGTCGGAATCCTTCGGTGGCGTCGGCTACGACAAAGGCGTCACGATGATCGGACAGCTGACCACGCAGGCGATCGCCGTCGGAGTGACGCTGGTGTGGACCGGTATCATCAGCTTCATTCTGTACAAGATCGTCGATATGATGGTCGGCTTGCGCGCCGAGGAAAACATCGAGCGCGAAGGTCTCGACTCGACGCAGCACGGGGAGGTTGCCTATCACCTGTAAATGCAATCGGGAAACCGCCCCTGCGGGGGCGGGTTTCGTTCGACGGGCAGCCTCAGGGCTGCCCGTTTTGCTTTACGGTTGCGCTGCGCTCAGGCAGGGGCGCGCGCCCGTTTCGCAGGCTTGGTTCGCGTTGCGCTGCGCGTAAAATTGGCGGTACGGCGCCGCATCGAGTCTAGCGCCCTGCGGCCTTTTGCGGTCAGAAACGGCTCGATCAGGAGCCCTATACCCTCGGCCACGTATTTACCCAGGCTGAACCTGCTGCGCAAGGCCCAGTGTTTCAGAGCCCAGGCATGGCTGAAAGTCACATACTGATACACCAGCAGGTATTCGTTGACCTGGCGCATATACCCCCCGGCAATGCAGGCGCGCACGCAGTCCTGCAGCAGGCGGTTGGTCCGGAGTTCGTCCTGCTTTACCAGGGTCCTGCGATCGGCGCGCAGCGATTTGGTGGAGCGGTATGCGAGAACGGTCGCTTCGCGCAATCCATCCACGATAGTGCAGTAAGCCCACAGTGCCATGCATAGTCGCTCGACCGGATGCTTGACGCCTTCGAGGCGCGGCGGGATTTCTTTTTCGTACCGCTCGAGTACCAGTTTCAGCGAAAGCAGCAGGACGTCGTCCTTGTCGCCGAAATACTGGTAGATCAAACCGGTGCTCACGCCGGCTTCCCGGGCAATTTGCGAGATCGTGGTGGTGTAGTAGCCTTTGTCCGAAAACAATTTCACTGCCGCGCGCAGAATCTGTGCGCGCCGCTCTCCCACCAGCTTGGCGTCGGTAACCAGGCTTTCCACATGTCCGGGCAGCTTCATTGTTTCACTCCATGTGGACGGCAACCCAAGTCAATTCCCGCGTGCGCAAGCACGACGCCAGGCTCCCGCCGCCGTTCCGGTGCCTGCCGATCGCCCGGTTCCGGCATAAAAGCCGATCCGGGTACCAGACTCGAAGCTCGTTTCAATACGATTCAATACGAGGGGATTTCCCCCGGGGGGTCGTTCTCCTCCCCCCGTCGGGCCAGTAAGAGGGTCCGAGACCTTCGGGCGCATTTCCAACTATTCCCCTGGGTCAGGGTCCTTTGCGCAAAATTGTGGAAATTGCCGCTTAGTTGCCCTCGAACGCTGGCTTTTTCTTGGCCACGAATGCGTTGTAGGCGCGGGTGAAGTCCTGCGTCTGCATGCAGATCGCCTGCGCCTCGGCCTCGGTTTCCAGCGCCTGCTCGATGGTCTGGTTCCACTCCTGATGCAGGCATTTCTTGGTCATGGAATGGGCGAATACGGGGCCGTCGGCGATCTCCTTGGCCATTGCGTGCGCCCGCGCGAGCAGTTGGTCTTTGGGCACGATTTCGTTGTAATAGCCCCAGGCATGTCCTTCCTGGGCCGACATCGCGCGCCCGGTGTAGAACAGTTCCGATGCGCGTCCCTGGCCGATGATGCGCGGCAGAATCGCGCAGGCGCCCATGTCGCAGCCGGCGAGGCCGACGCGCACGAACAGGAACGCAGTCTTGCATTCCGGCGTGCCGTAGCGCAGGTCGCTCGCCATCGAAATAATCGCACCCGCCCCTGCACAGATGCCATCGACCGCCGAAATAACCGGTTGCGGACAGGTGCGCATCTCCTTCACCAGATTTCCGGTCATGCGCGTAAATGCGATCAGCCCGCTCATGTCCATCTTGGTCAGAGGGCCTATGATTTCGTGCACATCGCCGCCCGAACAGAAATTGCCGCCCTCGCCGGTGAATACCACGGCGCGCACGTCTTCCGCATACTGCAGCTTATGGAACGTGTCGCGCAGTTCCGCGTAGCTCTCGAGCGTGAGCGGGTTCTTGCGCTCGGGACGGTTCAGGGTGATCGTGCCTACACGGTCCTTGACTTCCCACTTGAAGTGCTGCGGACGCCACTCGGCGGCTTTGAGTTTGTACATTTGGTTCTCCGTATTGCAGTTAAGGGAATAGGGTGGTGTCAGCCGGCCAAGGTGAGTCCGCCGCTGACGCTCAGGGTTTGCCCGGTGATAAAAGCCGCGCGGCTGCTGGCAAAGAACAGCACGGCATCGGCGATCTCCGAGGGTTGCGCCAGCCGGCCCATCGGCGTGACGCGGACAAAGGCTTCGCGGTGCTTCTCCGGCACTACGGCCAAAAGCGGGGTGTCCGTCGGTCCGGGACAGACGCAGTTCACGTTGATGTTGAAGCGCGCCATTTCCCGCGCAAGCGACTTGGTAAATGCGATTGCGCCGCCTTTCGCGCCAGAATAGACCGACTCGCCCAGGCTGCCGACCCGACCAGCGTCGCTGGACACGGTGACAATCTTGCCGGACTTGCGCTCGATCATGTCATCCAAAAACGCACGCGCGACCGCGATCGGTCCGAACAGATTCAGATCGATTACCTTGCGCCAGAAATCAGGCGTGTTCTTGACGAAAGGCTCTATCTTGCCCCAGCCGGCAACATTGGCGACGATGTCGACGTGCTCCCGCTTCGCATAGGCCGCCTTCTTGAATGCCTCGATCGAGTCGAGGTCGGTAACGTCGAGGCGGATGAAGTCCGCTCCCAGACCCTTGGCGCGAATTGCCGCTGCGCCCTGCTCGCCTGTCTCCACGGAAATATCTCCGAGCAGCACATGCGCCCCTGCCTGCGCCAGGGTTTCGGCGGTCGCCCGCCCGATTCCCGAGGCCGCCCCGGTGATCACCGCCGTTTTGCCGTCTAGTCGCATCTTTTTTGCTCCGTAATAAAGGAATCGAATTCAGAATTCGGATCAATCCGGCCAGGCACCGCGCGAGGCCTTTTCAGCGGCGCCGGTGTCGGCTACAATCCAGATGAATGAATATTCATTCAGTCGGCCAAAATTTACATGAAACAGGGTAACAATGCAACAAGCAAGGCAGCGCCGGCGCTCGGGAACCGGAGGTCGCGAGGTCGTCCCGTGCCAGTCCGCAGACGGGAAATTGACACAGCAGACGCAAATCAGCATAGTGTGCCGAACAAACGGTCGGATCGTGCGCGCGTCGGACGTCGCTGCGGTGCCCGGCACCTCGAGGAGATTTCGTGCATAACAGCGGACGTGCCTTGGCCGACGCCACACCGGCCGGGGCAGGCGACAGCAATCTTGAGCAGAGGCTCGAGGCCGCGATGCCGTTGACGGGCCAGGGTCAGCGCGATTGCGGCAATCGCGCGAAATCGGCCGCGCATCCTGCGCGCGTGATGCTGTGCCGCGTCGACAGCCTCACGGATCTCAGCCATGACACCAGCGAACTTCGTCTTGCGATCGAGGACGGCGGGCGGTTTGGCTTTTTCGCCGGTCAGTACGCCCAAATCGAGTTCGCGCCGGAGTTCTGCAGATACTATTCCATGGCGAGCACTCCTGCGGAGGAACAGCTGCTGTTTCACCTGCGCCGCACGCCCGGGGGCACGGCCGGTTCTTATGTTGCGCAGCAGCTCAAGCCCGGGGACAAGGTCAAGGTATCGGGGCCGCTGGGATCTTCCTATTTGCGCGACGAGCACACCGGGCCGGTGTTGTTGATTGCGGGAGGCAGCGGTCTGGCGCCGATGCTTTCGATCCTGCGCACCTTGCTGGCGCGTGAGGTCAGCAGGCGCGTGGTGCTGTATTTCGGCGTACGCAGCGAGCGCGATGTCTACCATGAACGCCTCCTCGCCGGCCTGGCAGAAGATCATGACAATTTTTCCTATGCGATTGTGTTGTCGGAGCCCGATGGCGCAAGCAGTCGCCGCCGCGGTCTCGTACATCAGGCGGTGGCGGACGATCTTGCCGACGCCTCCGCCTATACGGTCTATCTTGCGGGGCCGACGGCGATGGTCGAGGCTGCCGGCAAGCTGCTGCTCGGTCGCGGTGTGGCCGGGTGCGACATCCACGGCGACGCCTTTCGCTATCCGCCACCGGGGCCGTGATCCAGCATGGGTACAGTGCTTGCGCACATCGATAGCCGCGATTGCCGTGATTGCGTCGCGAACGCGGGTTTGAGCTTTGCTGGGGTTGCACGCCGGGGCGTTCCGGCCTTCTTGAAAAGGAGTAAGAAGTGAATTACGTAGTCGAAATGTGGCAGCAACCTTCGCTGCCGGTGCTTGGTTCCAAAGACCGTTTTCCGGTGCGGCGCATATTCTGCGTTGGCCGCAACTATGTCGAACACCAGAAGGAAATGGGCGGCGACGGCCGCGAGCAGCCGTTTTTCTTTTGCAAGGCGCCGCATGACCTGCTGCCGGTCGACGCCGGCGCGAGCGGCAATCTCCACTACCCGCCCATGACCAGCAACTATCACTGGGAAACCGAGATGGTTGCGCTGATCGGCAAGGGCGGCTACAAGATCGCGGCCGAGCGCGCCAACGATCACGTGTGGGGCTATGCGATCGGCCTGGACATGACCCGCCGCGACCTGCAGCAGCAGGGGAAAGACAAGGGTCGTCCCTGGAGTTTCGGCAAGGATTTCGATGAGGCCGCGCCCTGCGGACCAGCCACACCTGCGAGCAAGATAGGACACCCGTCCAAGGGTAAGCTCTGGCTCAAGGTGAACGGCGAGTTCCGCCAACAATCCGATATCGATCAAATGATCTGGAGCGTGCCCGAGCAGATTGCCTTCCTGACGCAGTACTACACGCTAGAGGTCGGCGACGTGATTTTCACCGGAACTCCAGCAGGAGTGGGCGCAGCCAAGACCGGAGACGAACTCGTCGCGGGCATCGACGGCCTGGGTGAGTTGCGCGTGAGCGTAGTCGCGCCGCGCTAAGCCGGGGCGCCGCAGCGCATGAACGCCGCCGCATATTTGCTCGCCACCGGGCATTCGGGCGCAATCGCGCTGGAATGCGGCGCGCAGCGTCTGACGTATGGCGAACTGCGCGACGCGGTCGCCCGTGCCGGCGGCGCCTGGCGCGCGCGCGGACTTGAGCCGGGCGAGCGCGTGCTGGTGTTCGCACCTGACGGCATCGCCTGGGTGATCGCCTATTTGGGGGTGATCTGGGCGGGCGGCGTCGCTGTCGGCCTGAACTCGCGCTTGTTCGAGCGGGAACTGTCGGTGGTTCTGTCGGAGTCAGGCGCGCGCTTCATCTGGTGCAACGAAAGTTCGCGCGCGCTGCTGGAGCGCCTGCTCGCCAACGTCGCCGATCCGCCGCAACTGGTCATCGATGCGCAGTGGAGCGCAGTTTTGACTGCGGCCGACGTCATCCCCGCCGCCGAATCGGCGGAGGATGCCGTCGCCCTGTGGGTCTACACCTCCGGCACCACCGGTCGGCCCAAGGCGGTCATGCATGCGCAGCGCAGCGTCATCGCCTGCGCGGATTTCGGCCGCGACATCCTCGGGTTGGACGCTCAAGACCGCATTTACGCTTCGTCCAAATTGTTTTTCGCCTATTCTCTCGGCAACAGTCTATGCGCCGGCTTGCGCCTGGGCGCCACCGTGATCCTCGATAGCGAATGGCCCACTGCCGAGGGGGTGGCGCAGGTGGTCGAACGGCACCGGCCGACCGCGCTGTTTTCGGTGCCTACGCTGTATCTCAAAATGCTGCAGGCCGGCGTCGCTGCGCGGTTTGCAGCGGCCGGAGTGCGGCGCTATGTGTCCGCCGGTGAAGCTTTGCCCGCAGCGGTGCGGCGCGAATGGTGCGAAGCGAGCGGTGTGGCGCCGGTATCGGGCTATGGTGCCTCCGAAACCGTGGTCCTGGTGTTTTACTGCGATGACGACAGCGCATTGCTGAAGCCGTCGCCGCGGCTGGAATATCGCATGCGCGAAACAGGCGATGCGACGGCGCCGCAGCGTCTGTGGCTGCGCCATCCCTCGATCGCGCTGGGATACTGGCGGCGACCCGAAGCCGAGCGCGACAGCTTCGACGATGGCTGGTTTTCGCCGGGCGATCTGTTTCGGCGGCGCGACGACGGAACGCTGGAGCTTTGCGGGCGGGACGACGATATGCTGAAGATCTCCGGGCAGTGGGTGAGCATACTCGATGTCGAACAGGCGCTGCTCGGCGCGAGCGCCGGCTGCGTCGAAGGACTCGCGGCAGTAGGCTTCGATAACGCCGAAGGCCTGGTTTCCATTGCGTTGTTCGCGGTGGCTGCCGCCGGAAAGGAAGCGCAGGCACATGAGCGCCTGGCCGCGGGCATTGCCGCGCTGCCCAAACTCAAGCGGCCGCGGATGGTAAAGTGGGTGGGTGAGCTGCCGCTCACCGCGACGGGCAAGCTGCAACGGCGCAAGCTCAAAGAGCAGCTGTTGCGCGGCGCCGGATGAGTCGCATTTTCGATCTATCATTTTGTCATTAACCAGATAGCAGGAGTAACCGTGCTGCCACCACGCATAGATACCAAGGCCGTGCAGGCCGCAATGGGCGAATACGCCGACGAAAAAGAGACGCTCGCGCAGCGCGCCGCGATCTACCAGGACTTGATCGGGTTCGTCCCGCCGCGCATCGAGGCGCGGCTGAATGTAACCGGCGCGCTCGATCCGCAGATGCTGGACCTGCAGGAGCGCATCCGCGAGCACGGCATGTACCCCAAGTGTTTCGACGTCAAGACCGCGCAGATGATGCTGTTCGGCATGTTGCTGATGGACCTGAGCGACGCTGCGCCGCTGCACGCGATCGCGGCGCGGCGGGCCGGCGCAAGCTGGGAGGAGCTGCAGGGCGTGATCAATCTTTGCTTTCTGTTTCGCGGGTTGCCCGCAGCCAACCGCGGCGCGGAAATCCTCGCCAACCTCGCCAAGCGCGAGGCCGAGTCGAAGCCCGCTTGAGCGCGCGCAAAATATGACTCCGGGAATCGTCGCCGCTGCCGCAGTACCCCACGTGCCGACGCTGGGCCTGCCCGAGAATACGCCGGATTTCCAGCTCACCCTGGTCGAAGGCGAGCGCGCGCTGGGCCGCGCGCTGCGTGAACTGAAACCGGATCTGTTCGTGGTCAATTCGTCCCATTGGGTCTGTACCTTCGGCTGGTACGCGACCTGCCAAAGCGTGCACCAGGGGATGTGTGTCGCGGACGAAGCGCCGGACCTGATTCCGGGCATCGCCTACAAGCGCAAAGGCGATGCGGAGTTTGCGTCGGCGCTGGTTGATGAATGGCAGGCACGGGGAATTCCCGGCGGCCGCAACGATACCCCGCATTACGCCTGGGATTACGGCAGTCTGGTGCCCCTGCTGCATCTGGACCCGGAGGCGGAGATTCCTGTGGTGCAAATCCCCACGGTGATTCTGTCGGATCTTGCCGAGTGCATGCTGGCTGGCCGTGCCGTGCATGCGACTGCGAAACGACTGGGCCGCCGCGTCGTCTACATCGCCAGTTCGGCTTTCAGCCATGCGCTGGTACGCGGGCGCCACCTGAAGCCCACGCCCGAACGCGCGGCGCTGGATCAGAAGTTCATCGATCTGCTTAAACGCGGCGCGGCGTCGGAAGCGATCGCATGGCTCCCGGAATATAGCCGTGCCGCCGTCGCCGAAATGAACGGCAAGCCTTTGGCCGGCATGCTAGGCGCGCTGCAGGCCCTGGAGGAAGAGGGCGCACGGCTGGAGGGAGAGCAGTACGGCGGATATGCGCAATCTTCCGGCAGTGGCAACGCCAACGTGGTGGTGTGGCGCCGCTGAGCGGCAGAATGATTGGACATCCGCCGCAGACTCATTTAGCGGGTGACTATTGCGTCTGGCGGCAATGGGTCTCGCGCACGAACACCAGCAATACCATAGCGGCCGCGAGCCAGACCAGCATCAGTGTAAAGCCGGCGCGGTAGGCGTCGAAATCGTAGACGCGCACGCCGTCCGCGAACGTGCCGGTCCAGCGCCGGTCGAGTATCCATCCGACCGCGGGCTGCATGATCATGCCCCCCAGCATATTGCCCATATTGGCGATGCCGCCGGCAGTGCCGGCCAGGGCTGCCGGACTTGATTCCTTGGCGATGGCGAAGCCAACCATAACGGTAGACGAAGTGCAACCGATGAACCCGAGCAATATGACCAGCAGGGACAAGGGCAAGTTCGGCACCAACAGGACAATGCACCAGCCCGCGGCGGCGAGCACGGCGCCGAGGGCATACAAGGGCTTGCGCCGGCGCATGCGGTCGGATAGCGCGCCCACGAACGGCCCTGTCACCGCCCAGCAAACGAGCAGCAGCGAGGTGATCATGGAGGCCTGTGATGTGCTGATTTCGTAGTGCGTGCTCAGAAACGGTACGCCCCACAATCCGCCGAAAGTGAGCGCCGGTCCCGATACTGCGCCCGAGATCAGGAACACCAGCCAGACATTGCGCGTGGCGAGCGTTTGCCTGATGCTCTGCAGTATCGGAGCGTGGCGGGCTGGCGGGGTCGGCGCGTAGCTGGCATAACCCCGTTCTGCAGGGTCGTCGCGTACCGCCACCCAAATCGCCACGGCCAGCAGTCCGGTCACCGCTGCGGCGAAGCACATCACGTTGCGCCAGCCGAACGCGTCGACCAGCAGGCGCAGCGGCACGCCGGCCGAAACCGCACCAAGAACGCCGCAGGCCAGTGCCAGGCCGGCGATCATGGCAAAGCGCGTCGGCGCAAACCAGTGGCCGGCGAGCTTGAGCATGGAGACGAAGGCAACCCCGACCGAACCGCCGATCAGCAGGCGGCCCAGGCCCGCGGTGGCGTATGTGGGCGCGAGCGCAAACAGCAGCGTGCCCGCCGCTGCGGTCGCCGCGCCCGCAGTGAGCACGCGCCGCGGCCCCCAGCGATCGGCGAGCAGGCCAGCCGGAATCTGCATCGCGACATAACTGTAGTAATAGAACGCGGCCAGATTGCCCAGCGCCGCTGCGCCGAGCGTGAACTCGCTCATCAGCTCGCGCGTGATCACCGCCGGGGCGACGCGCTGATAGAAGCCGATCAGGTAGAAAGCCGCGCCCAGGCCCCACATCGCAAAGGCAAGGCGCAGCGGCGGAAACGCGCGCTCAGGTGAATTCAAGGCGGGAATATTAATGCAGGATTGGGGGCCGGTGCGCTTGCGCAGCCGGTTCATCCCCGCGCGATGATTTTCAGCATTGTTCCCATGGCAGGCCTTCGTAACGCCAGCCGGTGATGGAATTGCGCTGGTGTTGCTCGTTCAGTTCGCCCTCGAAGCCATGCAGCACGTTGTACACTTTTGTAAACCCCGCTTTTTCCAACGCTGCGCCGGCGTCCAGGGACCGGTTGCCGCTGCGGCAGATGAGCACCAGCGGACGGTCCACACTTGCGGCTTTCTTCACGTGACCGACGAAATGCGGGTTTATATCCCAGTCCGGACCGTCGTTCCAGGGAACCATGATCGCCCCCGTCGGGTGGCCCACGAACAGAAACTCCATTTCGCTGCGGCAATCGATGAATATCGCATTCGGGTTCTGGTGCAGGAAGTCGTAGGCTTCTTTGGGTGTCAGGTGCTGCATAGCCCATGCTTTCTTCTGGAAAAGCGCTAGTATAAGGCCATGCGTCAAAGCAGGCGAATCCGCCGGCTGCGGGTGGACAATCAATGCACGCGCGGGCTAAAATTGGCTCCTGCGCCGATTTGATGTCAGATTGCGGGCGCCGCCGGCTCCAGCCGGACGAAAAATAAATTCTGCTAAAGCGCGGGAACCCGTACCTGGCTGGCAGGGCGGGTTTTTTTATTTGCGGGTCGCATAGAAAATGAACAAGGCTGCACAACTAGAACGTCTGCTCGGCGAGCGCATCCTGATCCTGGATGGCGCCATGGGCACCATGATCCAGAGTTACAAGCTGGCGGAGGCGGACTATCGCGGCGAGCGTTTCGCCACTTTCGCGCATGAGCTCAGGGGCAACAACGATCTTTTGACGCTGACCCAGCCGCGAATCGTCCGCGAGATCCACGACGCCTATCTGGACGCCGGCGCCGACATTGTTTCCACCAACACCTTTAACGCCAATGCGCCGTCGATGGCCGACTACGGCCTGCAGGACTTGGTGTACGAAATCAACCGGGAAGCGGCACGCCTCGCGCGCGCTGCCGCCGACGCTTGCATGCACGCGGCGCTGGAGAGGCAATGTTTCGTCGCCGGCGTGCTTGGCCCCACAACCAAGACAGCCTCGATCTCTCCCGACGTCAACGACCCCGGTTTTCGCAACATCGATTTCGACACGCTGGTCGCTGCCTACAGCGAATCGCTGCGCGGACTGCTGGACGGCGGTGTTGACCTGATCATGGTGGAGACGATTTTCGATACGCTCAATGCCAAGGCGGCCCTGTTTGCCATCGATTGTGCGTTCGAGGAGCGCGGCCGGCGCTGGCCGATTATCATCTCCGGCACCATCACCGACGCCTCCGGGCGCACCCTGACCGGACAGACGCCGGAAGCGTTCTGGAACTCGGTTCGTCACGCGCGGCCACTGGCGGTGGGGCTGAACTGCGCTTTGGGCGCCAAGCTGATGCGGCCGTATATCGAAGAGCTGTCCGGCGTTGCCGAGACCTATCTCAGTTGCTATCCCAACGCCGGGTTGCCAAACCCGCTGTCGGAAACCGGCTACGACGAGACGCCCGACTATACTTCCGGACAGCTGCAGGAATTCGCCCGGAGCGGCTTCCTCAATATCGTCGGCGGCTGCTGCGGCACCACACCTGCCCACATCCAGGCGATTGCGCGCGCGGTCAGGGACCTGCCGCCGCGGCAGGTGCCGCAAATCGACAAGAAGCTGCGCCTGTCGGGCCTGGAGCCGCTCAACATCGGCGACGACTCTCTGTTCGTCAATGTAGGCGAGCGCGCCAACGTCACTGGCTCCAGGGCATTCGCCCGTCTGATTCTCGCCGGCAACTACACTGAGGGCCTGGCGGTGGCGCGCCAGCAGGTGGAGAGCGGTGCGCAAATGGTGGATGTGAACATGGACGAGGCCATGCTCGACTCCGAAAAAGCCATGGTCACCTTCCTCAATCTGATCGCCTCCGAACCGGACATCTCGCGCGTCCCGCTGATGCTCGATTCGTCCAAATGGTCCGTGATCGAAGCCGGGCTGAAGTGTGTGCAGGGCAAGGCGGTGGTGAACTCGATCTCGCTCAAGGAAGGAAAAGACGAGTTCGTGCGCCAGGCGAAACTGGCGCGCCGCTATGGCGCGGCGGTGATCGTCATGGCGTTCGACGAACAGGGCCAGGCCGACAGCCTGGAGCGGCGCAAGGACATTTGCCTGCGATGCTACGACATCCTCACCGGGGAAGTCGGATTTGCGGCTGAAGACATCATATTCGATCCGAACATCTTCGCCATTGCCACCGGGATCGAGGAACACAGCAACTACGCGCTCGATTATATTGAGGCGACACGCTGGATCCGCGCCAACCTGCCTTATGCCCGCGTTTCGGGCGGCGTGTCCAATGTTTCCTTTTCATTTCGCGGCAACGATCCGGTGCGCGAGGCCATCCACACGGCCTTTCTCTACCATGCGATCAAGGCCGGCATGTCCATGGGCATTGTCAACGCCGGCCAGCTGGGCGTATACGAGGAAATACCCAAGGATCTGCTCGAGCGCGTCGAAGACATCATTCTCAACCGCAGGCCGGATGCGGCCGAGCGCATGGTCGCGTTCGCCAACACGGTCGTCGACGGAATTCGCGACG
>JAENXP010000422.1 GCA_016649475.1 Burkholderiales bacterium
CAGTAAGCAGGGGCCCCGCGCAGCGCTGACGCGACCGGTCGCGATTGCCGCCGGACGCCGACAGTGCAATTTGGTCACTATAGACTCCGGGTCGGAGGTGGCGCATGGCTGAACGCGAAGCCCTCGAACGCCTGGGCGGGATCCACCAGATCGCCCCGGATTTTTACGATGTCTGGGGCAATCGCCACGAGGTTCCCAGCGCCAGCCTCGCCGCGCTGCTCGCCGCGCTGGGCGTGCGCGCGGGCACCTCGCAGGAGGTGGAAGATTCGATACGCGCGGCCGAGTCCGGGCGCTGGCGCGCCGTGGTGCCGCCGGCGATGGTGGTACGCGAGGAGGCCGCGCCATGGACCATCCGGCTGAACCTGCCGGCGGCAGAGGTGAAATCTGCGCTGGTCTGGCGCCTCACCGAGGAGAGTGGCGCGCGCCGCGAAGGTGCATTGCATCCCGCCTCGATCGAGGTCGCCGAATCGGTTGAGCTGGACGGGGAGCGCTACATCGCGCGCGATTACACCCTGCCTGTGGCCACACCCTGCGGCTACCATCGTCTCGGGATTCTGCATGATGGAGTCATGCTGGGGGAAACGGCTTTCATCGTCGTGCCAGCACGCAGTTTCCGCCCGTCCGCGGTGGAGAACGACGGCCGCATCTGGGGCGCGGCGGCGCAGCTCTACGCGGTGCGCTCGGCGTGCAACTGGGGCGTGGGCGATTTTACCGATCTAGCGACGCTGCTGACGCAATGGGGCGCGCGCGGGGCGGACATAGTAGGCGTCAATCCCCTGCACGCCTTGTTTCCGCACAATCCGGAACACGCGAGCCCTTACAGCCCGTCCTCGCGCTGCTTCGTCAACGTGCTCTATCTGGATGTGGAAGCGGTCCCGGATTTCGCCGGGTGCGAGGAAGCGCACACGCATGCGCGCGCACCCGCGTTCCAGTCGCGCCTGAAGGCGCTGCGCGACGCAGATCTGGTGGACTACGCCGGCGTCGCAGAAGTCAAACTGCCGATGCTCGATCGCTGTTACACGCATTTTCGCGATCAGCACCTCGCGTTCAACACGCCGCGAGCGCAGGCGTTCCGCGCCTACCAGGCCGCGTACGCGCCGGCGCTCAGGCGGCATGCGCTGTTCGAAGCGCTGCAGGAGCGGTTTCACCGCGAGAACCCGCAGGTCTGGGGCTGGCCTGTCTGGCCCGAAGCCTATCGTGACCCGGCGGCGCCGGAAGTCGCCAAATTCGCCGAATCCAGCGCCGAGCGCGTCGAATTCTACGAGTATTTGCAATGGCAGGCCGAGCTGCAGCTCGAAGCCGTCGGCCGGCGTTCGATGGAACTCGGGCTGGGCGTGGGGCTGTACCAGGACCTCGCGGTTTCAGTCGATCGCGGCGGCGCCGAGGCCTGGGCGAATCAGGACCTGTACGCCATTGCCGCCAGCGTCGGCGCGCCGCCGGACGAATACAATTTGCGCGGCCAGGACTGGGGCCTGCCGCCGCTCGTGCCCGAGCGGCTGCGCGCTGCGGCCTATGCGCCTTTCATCGCCACCCTGCGCGCCAATATGCGCCACTCGGGGGCGCTGCGCATCGACCATGTAATGGCGCTTGCGCGCTTGTACTGGGTGCCGCAGGGCGGCGAGCCGCGCGACGGCGCCTATGTGTACTATCCGTTCGAGGACATGGTTGGAATCGTCGCGCTCGAGAGCCACCGCAATCGCTGCATGGTCATCGGCGAAGACCTGGGCACGGTGCCCGATGACGTCCGCGCAACGCTCACCCGCGTCGGCATACTCTCCTATCGGGTGCTGCTTTTCGAGCGGCAGCAATCGGGCGAATTCAAAGCCCCCGCCGACTACCCTGCGGACGCCCTGGTCACCGCGGCGACCCACGATCTGCCCACGCTCGCCGCCTACTGGGAGGGGCGTGACCTCGCGCTGCGTCACGAACTCGGACTGTTTCCGACCGAGGAAGCGCACCAGGGGCAGGTACTCGCGCGCACGCAGGACCGCGCCCGGCTGTTGCTCGCGCTCGAACGCGAGGGGCTGCTACCCGAGGGCGTCGGCGTGGACCCCCAGTCGTTGCCGGAAATGTCCCCCGGACTGCTGCGCCAGCTGCATGCCTTCCTCGCCTGCACCCCTTCGCGTGTGCTGGTGGTTCAACTGGAGGACGTGCTTGGCGCGCGCGAGCAGGTAAACCTGCCCGGCACCACCAGCGAGTACCCCAACTGGCGGCGCAAGCTGTCTCTTGCGCTGGAGCGCTGGCCCGAGGACGAGCGCTACACCGGGCTTGCGCGTTCTGTGTCCGCCCTGCGCCCGCAGGCGCAGCCGACGCGGGTGCAGGGCGCGTCGGCCGAAGCGAAGATCCCGCGTGCCACCTATCGCCTGCAACTCAACCGCGATTTCACCTTTGCCGACGCGGCCCGTTTGGTGCCCTACCTGGACGCCCTCGGCGTGAGCCACGTGTATTGCTCGCCCTACCTGCGCGCGCGGCCAGACAGCACACATGGCTACGACATCACCGATCACAACGCATTCAATCCGGATCTGGGCGGCGCGGAGGGCTTCGAGCGCCTGAGCGAGGAGCTGCGCATTCACGGCATGGGTCAGATCCTCGACATGGTTCCCAATCACATGGGCGTCATGGGCGCGGACAATGAGTGGTGGATGGACGTGCTCGAGAACGGCCCGGCTTCCGCGTTCGGCGAGTACTTCGACATCGACTGGCAGCCGGTCAATCCGGAGCTGGTGAACAGGGTGCTGGTCCCGGTGCTGGGCGACCATTACGGCGTGGTCCTCGAGGCGGGTGAATTCAGGCTGACCTTCGAGGCCGAGCGCGGGTCGTTCAGCGTGTTCTATTACGACAACCGCTTTCCCGTCGATCCGCGCGATTACCCGCGCGTGCTCGAGCGCGCGCTGCGCTCGCTGGAAGGCACGCGCGTGGCGGAGGAAGCGATGGTAGAGGCGGCGAGCCTTGCGGCGGCATTCGCGCACCTGCCCTCGCGCAACGAATCCGCGCCCGAGAAGACCGCCGAGCGCAACCGCGACAAGGAACTGCACAAGCGCAGGCTGGCGCAACTCGTGCGCGCGCACCCCGCGCTGGCCGAGGCGATCGAGCACACGGTGCGCGCGCTGAACGGCACGCCGGGGCAGCGCACGAGCTTCGATTTGCTGGACGCGCTGCTCGAAGCACAGGCCTATCGGCTCGCCTTCTGGCGCGTGGCTTCCGACGAGATCAACTACCGGCGCTTTTTCGACATCAACGATCTCGCTGCGCTGCGCATGGAAAACGAGGCCGTATTCAATGCCACACACGGATTCGTACTTGGCCTGGCCGCAGAGGGCAAGGTTGACGGCCTGCGCATCGATCACTCCGACGGCCTGTACGATCCGGCGCAGTATTTCCTCAGGCTGCAGGAGCATTACGCGCGTATCGCAGGGCTGGATGCGCCGCAAGTCGATGCGGACGGCCGGCCGGCGCGGCCGCTGTATGTGG
>JAENXP010000048.1 GCA_016649475.1 Burkholderiales bacterium
CGCCAACCCGACCCCTAGGGGGACCCTAGGGGTCCCCGGGTGAGACCTAATTCGCCTTTTTCTCGCTTACTTGGTGCTCGATTTCGTCATCAGCGGGGGCGACGTACTCGAATTTCCTTTCTTCCTGGGCGGCAGGCGTAGCGGCAGCCTGTTCGGCCTTGGCGATTTGCAGCCCCGCGGCGGGCTGCGCGGGTGCGCTGTTTGCCACGGGGGCGCTCGGGGCGGTGCTCGCCTGCGGCGTGATATCGGGGCTGCAGGCTGCGAGTCCAGTGATTGCAATCGTGGCGATCATCAGTTTGATATTCATGGCAATGCTCCTTTCGGTTGGGGGTAGTGGGGGTAGTAGCGTGGTAGGGGTCGGGTTGGCGTTTCGAGCGATCCAGGGAAGACACTACACGGCGGTTACACGCCAACCCGACCCCTAGGGGGGGGTGAGACCTAATCCGCCTTCTTCTCGCCTTCTTCTTTCTTGGCTTCGACAGCAGCGGGGGCGGCGCCCTCGGCTTTCTTTTCTTCCTGGACGGCGGGCGCGGCGGCAGGCTGGTCGGCCTTGGCGATTTGCTGTTCCGCGACTGGCTGGGCGGTCTCAGTGCTCGCTACGGGGGCGGCCGGAGCGGTGCTCACTACCGGGGCGGCCGGCGCAGTACTCGCCTGCGGCGTGATATCGGGGCTGCAAGCTGCCAGTCCCATGGTTGCAATCGCGGCGATTATCAGTTTGACATTCATGGTAGTGCTCCTATCGGTGGGTTGAGATTCTTTCGACCCGCGGCGCGGGCCGAGGTGTCGGACGCCATTACAACCCGGCCGTGTAAATGGGTGATTGCGGATTGCAGGGACTTGGTATCAAAAAGGCGCAGATTTATTGCGGACTGTTGCGCATCCGCCGTGCTGATACATTGGGATACATATCGGTTCACCCGCCGCCCCGGCAGGGGTGTTAAATTGGGATGCAATGGACAGCCAAGGACACGTACTGGTCGTTGACGACGATGCCGAGATCCGCAACCTCGTCGCCGAGTACCTGACGCTGCACGGTTATCGCGTGAGCGTGGCGCGCGACGGAACGGCGATGCGCAGCGCGCTGGATGCAGACCGCCCCGATCTGGTCGTTCTCGACTTGATGCTTCCCGGTGAAGACGGGCTGTCGCTGTGCCGCGACCTGCGCGCGAGTTCCAACCTGCCGGTGATCATGCTTACCGCGCGCCGCGAGGAAATCGACCGCATCATAGGCATCGAAATGGGCGCGGACGACTATCTGGGCAAGCCGTTCAATCCGCGCGAACTGCTCGCGCGCATCAAGAGCGTGCTGCGCCGCTCGCGTGCGCTGCCCGTGTCGCAGGGCGATGCCAAGCGCCTGCGCTTCGCCGGCTGGACCCTGGATTGCACTGCGCGCCACCTGAGCGATCCGCAGGGCGTGATCGTGCCGCTGAGCGGCGCCCAGTACAGGCTGCTTAGCGCGTTTCTCACCCATCCCGATCGCGTGCTCGATCGCGACAGGCTGCTGAATCTGACGCTCGGACGCGAGGCGACTCCGTTCGACCGCAGCATAGACGTGCAGGTGAGCCGGCTGCGCCAATTGCTGTGCGACAACGGGCGCGAGCCGCGCATCATCAAGACCGTGCGCAACGGCGGCTACGTGCTCGCAGCGGCGGTCGAGCGGCTGGACGGATGAGGCTGCTGCCGCGCTCGCTGTTCGGCCGCACGCTGCTGGTACTGGTCGCCGGACTGATGCTGGCGGAGATCGCCAGCCAGGTGGTCAATTTTTTCGACCGTGGCAGCGGTGTGTACCGGCTCGGCGCACAGCAGACCGCGCTGCGCATTGCCCAGACCGCGCGGATTATGAATCGTCTTGCGCCGATGCAGCGCGACGCGGTCGTAGAGGAAATGAACGGACCGAACTTCAGCGTCGTCCTCAGCGATGCGCCGGTCGCGGTGGGCAAGGGTTACGCCGAACACGACCGCTATGAACAGGCCCTCAGCACCCTGATCCAGCGCTACCTGCGCTCGCAGTGGAGCACCTCGGTGCAAATCACCAGCCTGGGGCGGGCAAGCCGCCCCAAGAACTACGAGGCGGTCGACACCAGCCCCCTGGAGCAGTGGATCGCGCGCCATTTCTATTTCGTTCTCCCCGGCACTTACTCGATCGTGTCGCAGATCAAGCTCGAAGACGGCACTACCGCCGTGTTCTACGCGCGCATTCCGCAGGAGCCGCTCAGCCGGATCGAGTCCCTGTTGCCGCGGCTGCTGCTCACGCTCTCGATTTTCGCGGTGCTCGGGGCGGTGGCGGTGCGCGCGACCACGCGATCGCTCGCGCAGTTGGCGCACGCAGCCGAACAGGTCGGCGCGAATCCGGAGGGCGCGCCGCTGCCCGAACACGGACCGAGCGAGGTGCGCAGCGTGATCCACGCTTTCAACCGCATGCGCCTGGACCTGCGCAGCTACGTGCTGGAACGCGCGCGCATGCTCGGCGCCATTTCGCATGATCTGCAGACGCCGATTACCCGGCTGCGCCTGCGGGCCGAGATGATTCCGGACGCCGGCAGCCGCGCGAAGTTCGTGCGCGACCTCGACGAGATGGAGGCGATGGCGGGCTCCGCGCTTGAATTCTTCAAGACCCTGGGCAACGAACCGCAGCGCCACCCGCTCGACGTGGGTGCGCTGGTCGGCAGTCTGTGCGAAGACTGGTTTGAGACCGGCCGCGAGGTGAGCGTGCAGGGTGTTCCGCGCGCTCCATACAACTCGCATCCCCAGGCCTTGCGCCGCTGCATCGACAACCTCGTCGAAAATGCGCTGCGCTACGGCGAGCGGGCGCGCATCAGCATCGAGGATGATGATGAGTCGCTGCGCATTGCGGTGCGCGACGACGGCCCGGGCATCCCGGCGCAGGATCTGGAGCGGGTGTTCGAGCCGTTCTTCCGTCTGGAGCAGTCGCGCAACCGCGACAGCGGAGGGACCGGGCTGGGGCTTTCGATCGCGCGCAATATCGCGCGCTGGCACGGGGGCGACATCCATTTGCGCAACGTCCCGGGGGGGAAAGGACTGATCGCCGAATTAGTCCTGCCGCGTACTCCGACCCGCCGCGGATCGGTCTGACAGCCGTCTGCCGTCTGATCTTCAGCGCCGCGTCTGTCGCTTCGTCACGGCACCGGGTGCCGCTGGCGCTGCGGATGCGATCAGCCGAGCTGATCCCAGTAGCTCAGCATGCGCTCGCGCATGCGCGCGTCGGGGATGCGGCCGCGCGCGGCATTCAGGTTGTCGAGCGCATATTCCGGC
The DNA here is from genome assembly GCA_016649475.1 of Burkholderiales bacterium. Classification (GTDB taxonomy): domain Bacteria; phylum Pseudomonadota; class Gammaproteobacteria; order Burkholderiales; family SG8-39; genus 2-12-FULL-64-23. The sequence continues at coordinate 3,274 of JAENXP010000048.1, forward strand.
CGGTCGGTGCCGGGGATGATGGCCGTCACCGCTGGATGCGCCAGCACGAACTTGAGGAAGAACTGCGCCCAGCTGCCGCAGTCGATCTCGGCCGCCCACGGCGGCAGCGGCCGCCCGCGCGCCTTGCCGAACAGCCGCCCGCGGCCGAACGGCAGATTGATCAGCACGGCCATGCCGCGCTCGCGCGCAAGCGGCAGGATGCGCTCCTCCGCCTCGCGATTGTCCAGCGCATAGTCGATCTGGATGAAGTCGAGCTTTTCGCGGCGCATGATGCGCTCGTACTCTTCGTAGGTATTGCGAAACGAGGTCGTGATGCCGGAATAACGGACCTTGCCTTCGTCCTGCAGCCGGCGGATGGTACGCAGATGCACGTCCGTGTCGCGGATGTTGTGCACTTGCAGCAGATCTATCCTGTCGGTACCGAGATCGCGCAGCGAGGCGGCGACGCTGTCGATTCCCGCCTGCTCCCCGGTGGTGCTGATCTTGGTCGCGAGGAAAGCCCGCTCGCGCCCGCCGATGCGGCGGAAGATTTCTCCCAGGCTTTTCTCGGCCCGGCCGTAGGTCGGCGAAGTGTCGATCACGGCACCGCCGTGCGCAAGCAGGGTGCGCACGGTTTCGACCAGGACCGCGAATTTCGGGTCGTCCGGGTCGAGCGAGTACACGACCGCGGTACCGGCGCCGATCACGGGTAGCAGCTGTCCCGAAGACGGTATCGGCCGCCGCAGCACCGGTGCCTGATCCGCTTCTTTCCCGGCGCCCAGGGCCAGCGTCGCCGGACCGAGTACGCTGCCTGCGGCCAGCGCGCCTGCCGTTCGCGCCGCGAGCCGGAGAAATTCCGCGCGGGTCATGCTGCGGGTGCTTGCAACCGGGTGCGTTTTTTTATCGGTTTGTTTCATGACGGCCCCCTGTCTGTTTCAATGGCTTTTTTGCCCTGCGATTCCGGCGTAGGGTCTGGCGACCACCGCCTTGGCCTTGTAGCTGGATGTCCATGCTATTCGCGATTGCGCAAGCATATCTTAACCAACGCCTCGAATACCCGGAACCAGCCGGAAGTGCGGGTGTTTGACATATCGCAAGGACAGTGACGCCAGCTAGGCCTAGACTAGTTTCATTCGACCGGGAGAGCGCCGCCGACACAGGGCGGCCGCCGAAGGCGCAAAACCCAGAAACTCTCAGGCAAAAAGGACCGGTCGAGCGGGAGCGTAGCTTCCGTCACTCTGGAGAGCAGCCGTCCCAGCAGACGGCCACCGAAGGGGCGCGCAGCCTGGCGGCACCGGCTGTAATCTCTCAGGTATCAGGGACAGAGGGGTAACGCGGACGGCAAAGTCGGCGCTGCCGCTTTTTCAATGCTGCCGGAGAAAACGTGCTCAAAACCACTCCCCTCAACGCCGCACACAGAGCCCTGGGCGCGCGCATGGTCGATTTCGGCGGCTGGGACATGCCCGTCCACTACGGTTCCCAGATCGAGGAACATCACGCGGTGCGGCGCGACGCCGGGATGTTCGATGTCTCGCACATGCTCGCAATCGATCTGTACGGCACCGGCGCGCGCGATTTCCTGCGCCGCACCCTCGCCAACAACGTCGGCAAACTGCGCACTCCCGGGCGCGCACTGTATTCATGCATGCTCAACCACGCGGGCGGGGTCATCGACGATCTGATCGTATACTTCTTTGCCGAGGAATTCTTCCGCCTGGTGGTGAATGCGGGCAGGGCCGAGGCCGACCTCGCCTGGCTGGAATCGCTGCGGGAACGCCATGGCGCCGCGCCTGAGCTGCTGCCGCGGCGCGACCTCGCCATGATCGCCGTGCAGGGTCCGCACGCACGCGAGCGGGTATGGCAGGCGCTGCCCGGGACGCGCGCGCCCACCGAAGCGCTGCAACCCTTTCATGGCGTGCAGTTGGGTGAGCTGATGCTGGCGCGCACCGGCTATACCGGCGAAGACGGATTCGAACTCATGCTGCCGGGGGCGCGCGCGGATGCATTCTGGCAACAATTCATCAGTGCCGGCGTCAAACCCTGCGGACTGGGCGCGCGCGACACCCTGCGTCTGGAAGCGGGGATGAATCTATGGGGTCAGGAGATGGACGAGAACGTGTCGCCTTTGGACGCGGGCCTGGCCTGGACCGTGGACCTCGCGAGCGCACGCGACTTCGTCGGCAAGGCGGCGCTGCTCGCTCGTCCGCAGCACCGGCAGTTGCTGGGTTTGTTAGCCGTCGAACGCGGCGCAGTGCTGCGCAGCCACCAGAAAGCGGCTACGGCGCAAGGCGAGGGCGAGATCACCAGCGGCAGCTTTTCGCCGACGCTTGCGCGCTCGATTGCGCTCGCGCGCATGCCGATGGAAGTCGAGGCCGGCGCGCCGGCCCAGGTGTTGGTGCGCGGCAGGCAGCTCGAGGCCAGGGTGGTGCAGCCGCCGTTCGTGCGCAAGGGCAGAATCCTAATCGACCAGGGGTGGGAAAAATCATGAAGACTCCCGAAAATTTGAAATACACCGAAACGCATGAATGGCTGAGGAGCGAAGCCGGCGGCACTTTTGCCGTCGGAATCACCGACCATGCGCAGGAAGTGCTGGGCGACATCGTATTCCTGGAATTGCCACCGGTGGGCAAGCGCTATGCGCGGGGCGAGGCCTGCGCGGTGATCGAATCGGTGAAGGCCGCTTCCGACATCAACATGCCGGTCGCCGGGGTGGTGGTCGCCGCAAACGAGGATCTGGCGAAATCGCCGGAGCAGGTCAATGCGGATGCGTACGCCGCGTGGATGTTCAGGATCCAGCCCGACAACGCGCAGGACACCGCCGGCCTGATGGACGCTTCCGCATACGCCGGTCATGCGGCGAAATAGGAGGGTGCCATGCAGGAGACTATGACGCGGGTTGCGGCAATGCCGGCGCGCACATCGCTGGCCGAACTGGAGCAGTCCGATGAATTTTGCGCACGCCACATCGGTCCGGACAGCACCGAGCAGGCAGCGATGCTGTCCTTACTCGGCTATGCCACGCGAGCGGAGCTGATCGACGCCGTCGTTCCCGCCGGCATCCGCGACACATCGCCCCTGGATTTGGCTGCCGGCCGGACGGAAACCGGGGCGCTGTCGGAGCTGCGAAATATCGCGGCGAAGAACCAGGTGCTGCGCTCGTTCATCGGCCAGGGCTATTACGGTACCCATCTTCCCGGCGTAATCCAGCGCAACATTCTGGAAAATCCCGCGTGGTATACGGCTTACACCCCGTACCAGGCGGAAATCGCCCAGGGCCGGCTCGAGGCGCTGATCAATTTCCAGACCATGGTATGCGACCTCACCGGCATGAACATCGCCAATGCGTCCATGCTCGACGAGGCCACGGCTGCGGCCGAAGCTATGGCGTTGTGCCAGCGCAGGGACAGCGGCGGGAGCAAGGTCTTTTTCGTCGCCGATTCGGTGCTGCCGCAAACCCTGGACGTGGTGCGCACGCGCGCCGAACCCCTGGGCATCGAGGTGCAATGCGGCCCGGCGCAGACCGCCGCGGCCAGCGGGTGTTTCGGCGCGCTGCTGCAGTACCCGGGCGCAAACGGCGAGGTGGAGGACTATCACGCATTGGTGCGGGCGGTGCACGCGCGCGGCGGCCTCGTTGCGGTCGCAGCCGACCTGCTGGCGCTCACACTGCTCAGCCCGCCGGGAGAGTGGGGTGCCGATGTGGTGCTGGGCTCGGCCCAGCGGTTCGGCCTGCCGCTGGGCTACGGCGGACCGCACGCGGCCTATTTCGCCACCCGCGACGAACTGCGGCGCGACCTGCCCGGACGACTGGTCGGGGTAACGATCGACAGCCAGGGCAATCCGGCTTACCGGCTTGCGCTGCAGACGCGCGAACAACACATACGGCGGGAGAAGGCGACGAGCAATATCTGCACTGCGCAGGTGCTGCTGGCGGTGATCGCGGGCATGTACGCCGTGTACCACGGCCCGCGCGGCCTGGCCCGCATCGCGCAGCGGGTCCACCGGCTTACCGGCGTGCTGGCCGCAGGTTTGCGGCAAATGGGCATAGCCATAGAGAACGCCTTCTGGTTCGATACGCTGACCCTCGTAACAGGGACGCGTACGCAGGCCGCGCACCTCGCTGCCGCGGCCCGCGGCGTCAACCTGCGCCACATCGACAGGGGTCGGGTTGGCGTTTCGCTGGACGAAACCTCGACCGCGGCGGAGGTGAAACTGTTGTGGGAGATCTTCGCGCATTGCGGCGAGGCGACGCCGGATTTCGACGCGCTCGAACGCGGCGCGGGTGAGGCGTACCCGCCGGCGCTCAAGCGCAGCAGCGGCTTTCTCGCGCACCCGGTATTCAGCCGCTACCACTCGGAAACTGCGCTGCTGCGCTATCTGCGCCAGCTCGCCGACCGCGACCTGGCGCTGGACCGGGCGATGATCCCGCTCGGCTCCTGCACCATGAAACTCAACGCGACCAGCGAGATGCTGCCGATCTCCTGGCCCGAGTTCGCGCATATGCATCCGTTCGCGCCGGCCGCACAGACTGCGGGGTATCGTGAATTGATAGGCTCGCTAGAGCGCAGCCTGTGCGCCATCACCGGTTATGCAGCGGTGTCCCTGCAGCCCAATGCGGGTTCACAGGGCGAATTCGCCGGACTGCTGGTGATCCGCGCCTGGCACCGCTCGCGCGGCGAGCATCAGCGCAGCGTGTGCCTGATTCCGGCGTCGGCGCACGGCACCAATCCGGCTTCTGCCCATATGGCGGGCATGCGGGTGGTGGTCGTTGCCTGCGACAGCGCAGGCAACATCGATCTCGCTGACCTGCGTGCGAAGGCGGCGCAGCACGGCAATGAACTGGCGGCGATCATGGTCACCTATCCGTCCACGCACGGCGTGTTCGAACCGGGGATAAGCGAAATCTGCGACATCGTGCACAAGCACGGCGGCCAGGTGTACATCGACGGCGCCAACCTGAACGCCATGGCCGGACTGTGCGCGCCGGGGCATTTCGGCGGCGATCTGTCGCATCTGAATCTGCACAAGACCTTCGGCATTCCGCACGGCGGCGGCGGGCCCGGGGTGGGCCCGCTGGCGGTGGCCGCGCATCTAGTCACGTTCCTCCCCGGGCACCGCGAACTGCCGGCCGGGGCGCAGGGCGCGGTCGCGGCGGCGCCTTACGGCAGCGCCGGCATCCTGCCGATCGCGTGGATGTACATCGCCCTGCTCGGGCGCGACGGCGTGCGCGCGGCGAGCGAAGCGGCGATCCTGAACGCAAACTATGTCGCCCGCCGCCTGGCGCCGCACTATCCGGTGCTCTACAGTGGGCCAGGCGGTCTGGTCGCGCACGAATGCGTGCTCGATCTGCGGCCGCTCAAGGAAGCGAGCGGCATCGGCGCCGAAGACGTGGCCAAGCGGCTGATCGACTATGGCTTTCACGCGCCCACCATGTCGTTTCCGGTCCCGGGCACGCTGATGGTCGAGCCTACCGAAAGCGAATCCAGGGCGGAGCTGGATCGCTTCATCGACGCCATGATCGCCATACGCGGGGAAATTCGCGCAGTGGCTGAAGGCAGCTTTGAGCGCGAGGACAATCCGCTCAGGCAGGCGCCGCACACGGCCGCAATGGTGTGCGCGGACGAATGGCGGCATGCCTATGCGCGCGAACTCGCGGCCTATCCGCTTGCCGGCCTGCGCAGCTGCAAATACTGGCCGCCGGTGGGACGCGCCGACAATGCCTACGGCGACCGCAATCTTGTCTGTGTTCGTCTACACGCGCGGGACTAGGTACAAGGACACCGAGCTATCGAAATCGATAGCGTTGATCGAAGACCGACATGCGCAAGGGCAGGTACAATTGTGCTCGAGTCGCAAGGTCGCGCTGATATCCGGGCGCGCGCGTTGCCCAAACTGAATCCATCATTCGGTCCGAGGACGAACATGATTTACCAGCTCTACTACTGGCCCGGCATACAGGGCCGCGGCGAATTCGTGCGCCTGGCCCTGGAAGAAGCCGGGGCCGAATATCTGGATATCGCGCGCATGCCGCAGGAGCAGGGCGGTGGCGTGGCGGCGATGATGAAATTGCTCGAAGATGCGGAGGTCGAGTGCCCGCCGTTTGCGCCGCCGTTTCTGAAGGCGGGCCGCAGGCTCATCGGGCAAACCGCGAACATACTGCTGTTTCTCGGACCGCGACTCGGGCTCGCGCCGCGCGATGCCGCCGGCCGCCTGTGGACGCACCAGCTGCAA
>JAENXP010000356.1 GCA_016649475.1 Burkholderiales bacterium
CCCAAACAGGGCGTGGGGCGATCCGCGCGGACGGCTTCTCGTCCGCGCAACATCGAAATTCTGCAATATCAACGGCGGAATATAGGTCGCCGGCCCTGAGTGATGCCCGTAAGCGCCGAGTAAGCTGGCAGTGACATAGTTTTCAGCGACAGGCGGGATTCCGCCAATGTGCAAGGAGGAGAGATGGGAACCAAATACCAACAATTTCACCAGCGTTCGATCAGCGATCCCGAGGGATTCTGGGGCGAGCAGGCTGCGCTGATAGATTGGCACAAGCCTTACGGCAAGGTGCTGGATTACAGCCGGCCGCCGTTCGCCAAGTGGTTCGTCGGCGGCGAAACCAACCTGTGCCACAACGCGGTCGACCGGCATTTGAAGGACCGGCCCGACCAGAACGCGCTGATATTCATCTCCACCGAAACCGACGTGGAGAAGGTCTACAGTTTTCGGGAACTGCATGCCGAGGTCAATCGTTGCGCCGCGGCGATGCAAAGCCTGGGCGTGGGCAAGGGCGATCGCGTATTGATCTACATGCCGATGATCGCCGAGGCCTGCTTTGCGATACTCGCCTGCGCGCGCATAGGCGCGATTCATTCGGTGGTTTTCGGCGGCTTCGCTTCCCACAGCCTGGCGAGCCGCATCGACGACGCCAAACCCAAGCTCGTTATCAGCGCCGATGCCGGCTCGCGCGTGGGCAAGGTCGTTCCCTACAAGCCTTTGCTCGACGAAGCGATCCGCCTGTCGCAGTTTCCCCCGCAGAAAGTGATACTGGTCAACCGCGGCCTGGTACCGGACATGACGCGCGTCGCCGGACGCGATCTCGACTGGGCCGAATTGCGCGCGCAGCACATGAACGCACAGGTACCCTGCGTCTGGCTCGAGTCGAACGAGCCTTCCTACATACTTTATACCTCCGGCACCACCGGCAAGCCCAAGGGGGTGCAGCGTGACGTCGGCGGCCACGCGGTGGCACTCGCCGCGTCGATGAAACACATTTATTGCGGCAAGCCCGGCGAAACCTATTTTTCGACATCGGACATCGGCTGGGTCGTCGGGCATTCCTACATCATTTACGGCCCGCTCATCGCCGGCATGGCCACGATCATGTACGAGGGCACACCGGTGCGGCCGGACGGGGGCATCCTGTGGAAAATCGTCGAGCAGTACAAGGTCGCGGTGATGTTTTCCGCGCCTACTGCGATCCGGGTGCTGAAAAAGCAGGATCCGGCATTCCTCAAGAAATACGACCTGTCCACGCTCAAGTACCTGTTTCTCGCCGGCGAACCCCTGGACCAGCCGACTGCGCAGTGGATATCGGAGGGGCTGGGGCGGCCCATCATCGATAATTACTGGCAGACCGAAACCGGCTGGCCGATACTCTCCAACCCGATGGGCGTGGAAGACATTCCGCGCAAATTCGGCAGCCCCGGCTTCGCCATGTACGGCTACAACCTGAAATTGCTGCACGAATCCACCGGCGAAGAGGTGGGCACGGACGAAAAGGGCGTGGTCGCGGTCCTGCCGCCGCTGCCGCCCGGGTGCATGAGTACTGTGTGGGGAGACGATGAGCGTTTCGTCAAGACCTATTTCGAAACGATCCCGGGCAAGCTGGCGTATTCGACCTTCGATTGGGGCATACGCGACAAGGACGGCTATTACTTCATTCTCGGCCGTACCGACGACGTGATCAATGTCGCCGGACACCGCCTGGGCACGCGCGAGATAGAGGAAGCCATCAGCTCGCACGCAGCGATCGCCGAAGTCGCGGTGATCGGCGTGGCCGACCAGTTGAAGGGGCAGGTGCCGGTGGCTTTTGCCGTACTCAAGGATCCTGGCCTGATCGCCAGCAGCGCAGGGCGGTTGAAGCTCGAGGGCGAGGTGATGAAAACGGTGGACCAGCAACTCGGCGCGATCGGGCGTCCGGCGCGGGTGCATTTCGTGATGCTGCTGCCCAAGACGCGTTCGGGCAAGGTGCTGCGCCGCTCCATCCAGGCGATCTGCGAAGGGCGCGACCCGGGCGATCTCACAACCATCGAGGACCAGAGCGCATTGCAGCAGGTACGCGACGCCGTAACCGCAAAGTAATCGTGAAAACCAAACCCTGCCTGGCGCTGGACGACTGCAAGAAAATGGCTGCGGCCTGCGAATCCGAAGCGCTGCGCAACGGCTGGAATGTCGCCATCGCCATACTCGATGACGGCGGACACCTGCTGTTGCTGCTGCGCATGGACGGGGCCACGCCCGCCAATGCGGAGAACGCCGTTCTGAAAGGGCGCACCGCGGCGATTTCGCGCCGTTCCACAAAAGTCTGGGAAGACCGCATCGCCGCCGGGCGCGTATCGACGCTGAGCATGCCGGTGATGGCGGTGCAGGGCGGCATCCCGCTTGCATTTCAGGGCGAGTGCGTAGGCGGCATAGGCGTCTCCGGCGTGAAGTCGCACGAGGACGAGCAGATTGCCCTGGCCGGGGCAGCGGCGCTCGCTGCGTAGAATCGTTCAGCGCCCTGAAAGGAGCAGGCATTGTCACCGCAGGATATAAAGCGTATTGCGCAGGAACTGTTGCAGGCCCACGACCGGGCGGAGTTGATCGCGTCGATAGCGGCGCGCGAGCCGGGTTTCGACCTGGACGCCGCCTATCAGGTCGCGGCCGAACTGATGCGGCAGCGCCGCGAGCGCGGCGCTCAGCCCGTGGGGCGCAAGATCGGATTCACCAATCGCACCATTTGGGCGCTCTACGGCGTGGATGCGCCGATGTGGGCGCATGTATACGCCGACACGGTGAGTTACGCCCAAGGTGGAAAAGCCGAAATCTCGCTTGCCGGCACGGTGTCGCCGCGGATGGAACCGGAGATAGCGTTCAAGCTGCGCGAGCCGGTTCCGGCGGGCTGCAAGGACGCGGAGCAGCTGTTGCGCTGCGCCGAATGGTATGCGCACAGCGTCGAGATCGTGCACAGCCATTTCGACTGGAAATTCAAACTCGCCGACGCCACTGCCGACTGGGCCTGTCACGCGCGCCTGGTCATAGGTGAACCGCAGCCGATACGCGAGGCGGACATTCCGGCGCTGGCGCGCGCTCTGCCCGCGATCAGGGTTGCGCTGCTTAAAAGCGGGGTCAGGCAGATCGAGGGCGTCGGCGCCAATGTGCTCGGCAGCCCGGCGTACGCGCTCGGCTTTCTTGCCGACCTGCTGGCCGAGCAGCCGTTCATGCAGCCGCTCGCCGCGGGCGAACTGATCAGCACCGGTACCATTACCGACGCCCTGCCGGTCAAGCCGGGCGAGACCTGGTCCACCGAGATCAGCGGACTGCCGCTGCAGAACCTGACCGTCTCCTACACCGACTGAGCGCCCGGTGATCGGGCTATTGCAGCGCGTCGCGCACGCCAGGGTGGAAGTCGAGGGGGCGAGCGTCGGCGCCATCGGCCCGGGTCTGCTGGTACTCGTCTGCGCCGAGCGCGGCGACAGCGAGGCCGCGGCCGGCCGCCTGCTCGAACGCGTGCTGGGGTACCGGGTTTTCGCTGATGCCGAAGGCAAGATGAACCTGAGTCTGCGCGATGTGCAGGGTGGACTGCTGCTGGTGCCGCAGTTCACGCTCGCCGCAGATACGCACAAGGGCATGCGTCCGAGCTTTACCCCGGCGGCATCGCCCGCGGAGGGCGAGCGGCTGTTCGAATATTTCGTTGCCCTCGCGCGCAAATCTTATGACTGCGTCGAAACCGGGCGTTTCGGCGCGCACATGCAGGTGAGCCTCACCAACGATGGGCCGGTGACCATCTGGCTCAGGGTAGAACCGAATTAGGGCCTGCTACAATACCTCCCCATGATTCATACCCCCCCCGAGCGCAAGCCGGAACCCGGCCCCGAGTACCTGCAGAGCACGCACTTTATCGATTCGGACAGCGCTGCC
>JAENXP010000260.1 GCA_016649475.1 Burkholderiales bacterium
GGCAGGATGGGCGTTTGCGTGCCCGAGACACGCAGGCGGTGCGCCACGTAGGCCGCGACTTCGAGGCGCGTGAGCTTGCCCAGGTGATAGCGCGCAACGATGCGCTGCGCCACCTGGCGCAATTCGGGCTGACGCAGCATCACCATCAGCTCCGGCTGGCCGATCAGGATGATCTGCAGCAGTTTGCGCGTGTTGGTTTCGAGATTCGTGAGCAGGCGCAGCTGTTCCAGCACATCCGCATGCAGGTTTTGTGCTTCGTCGATGATCAGCACGGCGCGCCGCCCTTGCGCGTTGGCCTGCAGCAGATGCCCGTTGATGGCGTCGACCAGCACCTTGACGCTGGGCGCATCGCCTGGCACTTCGATGTTAAATTCGTCGCAAATGCTGGCGAGCAGCTCGTCCACGCTCATTTTCGGATTGAGAATGATGGCGACGTCGCAACGCGACTGTATCTGCTCTAGCAGGCACCGGCACAGCGTGGTCTTGCCGGTGCCGACTTCTCCGGTAAGCAGGAGTATGCCGCCCTCGCCCTGCACGCCGTAGATCAGGTGCGCGAGCGCCTCGCGGTGCCGGTCGCTCATGTACAGAAAGCGCGGATTCGGCGCGATCGAAAACGGCATTTCGCTTAGATGGAAGTAATCCTTGTACATTTCGGCGCTCCAGTTCGGATCGTCAGATGGCGTTGCCGGGTAATCGGAACAGTTCGCAGCGACTAGCGCAGCGGGCGAACCCCCGCCGCAAATGCCGGCGCAAATCAATATACCGATTAGGCCCCACTGCGCGGGTACGGCCAATAAGGTGGCGCACTGACATTCGAGTAGTAATAGGCAGTAGCTTCGCAATCCAGGCCGGCTGGCGTCGACGGGAAGTCACATCCTGGCCACAACTGCTGCAACAAGCGCATCGCGCGCGAGCAGCGATGTACTGCGCGGTTACGAGCGGCATGGGAACACTGAAGGAAGTGATCGAATCGGCGGCGAACCCGGGCCTGCGGCCGGGCAACGCCTTCGGCAAGAATACCTAGAAGCCAGCTGCGTGAACCGCCAGCGCCACGGCAACGGCAAAGGCGATCGCCCACCCGATGGTCAGGGCGTCGGTAAAATCACGGCCGCCGAAGCGCTTACGCGACGAAGTCGGCGCCTGCCGGCGCGGGACCGATTTGCTGAAAGTGCGCAGGCTTGCCGAACTTTCTTTGCTGTCCTTCGGCCGCTCGATTTGCGGACAAGGTGAAATCGCGAGTGCGAATTCGGTTTCCTCGAGCACTGGATCGTCGTAGAGATGATGACTCGCGCGCATCTGGTTCATAAAGCGTCCCGCCAAGAGAGCCGTCCGGGCATATCCGCGGAACGCCGAACACCTGCTTGCCCGGAACGAGCCTGTGTCCAACATTTCGTTGCAGCAATCCGCAGGCAAAGTCTAGCCACATCGCCGGCGCAAGACAGCGGGGCAAGAACCCCAAAACGAGGGCGGTACGCACTGCAATGAAGCGGGGGGGTTACCGAGTAGAAGCCGCCGGCCCGACAGGGTGCCGAAGAAGGGGGATCGAGACCTTCGGGGCGTCCCCCCTCCTTTTGAAATGAACTCTAAAGCTGCAGTCCGCGCGCCATTGCATAGGCGGTCAGTTCGGCGGCATTGTGCAGATCGAGCTTGGACAGAAGATTGGTGCGGTGCTTGCCGACCGTCTTCACGCTGAGATCGAGTAATTCGGCTATATCCTTGCTCGTTTTTCCCGCGGCCACAAGTTTGAGCACCTGGCGCTCGCGCGGCGTCAATACCTTGCCGGCTCGTTGCTCGCCGGGCAATCCGCCGCCCGACGCGCGGCCGGCCTCTTTCTGGAAAAACCGCTGGTCCAGGTAGATCTGGCCCTGCAACACGCTGTGAATCGCCGCTCGCAGCTCCTCGAGCGCCGCGTCCTTCCGGATGCAGCCGTCGGCGCCGGCATCGAGGCAGGCGTGAATGAAGTCATCGGGTTTTTGCGGCAGTATCAGCAGCAGCCGCGCCTGCGGATAACGCCGCTTGAGTTCCGCCACCGCTGCGGCGTCGCTGCCGTTAATGCCTGGCCTGGTTCTATCCATCAGCAGCAGATGCGGCGTCAGACGAACTTCGCTGCGGCCCATGTCGGTTTCGGCGAGAACCTCGATGCCCGGGTCATCGGCAAACAGCTTGCGCAGCCCGACCCTGAGCGTGAGGTTAACATCGACTATCAGAATTCGCTGCAGCTTTTGCATCCTTGACTCCTGAACATTGGACAACTTATCACCCGAAACTCTTTACAGGCGCCCGGCGCCCGACGATCGGGTCTGCTGGCCGCCCCCCAAGACGGCACCGTAGATTGATGTATGCCTCGCGCGTCTTGCAGTCTTGCAAACAAGCCGCGCCCGCGTTGAGTTGGCCTGCATCTGCCTGATGGCGCGCTCCCGGACGCCATGCCCGGCATCGTTGCGCTCGCCGCGATCCCCTATCGGTTCGCCGGCGCTGCGAAGCTGGCGTCCGGCCTGGCTCGGTCGCTGCAATTGATCGCCGTCATTTGATTCCGAACTTCTTCTTCAGCGCGTGTTCGCGGCGGATTTGCAGTTCCGCCTCGCGCAAGCGCCGCTTCCTCACGGCGCGAAACGTCTTGCGCACATCCTTCCGGTCGGTCCATTTGTCGATGAAATCCGGGTCGAGCAACATCTGGTGCAGCCACATCCTTGTTCGTCCATTACTCATTTGCTTCTTTCCAATTCAGCCGCATTCGCCGAAATTTCCGGCCGCTTGCCTGGGAACGGAAATCTCCCACAGACAGCAATTCAGATGATCTGCGGACCATCTCCTGTCTAAGTGCATGCACGACCCGTGCCAGTGTCATGCCGCGGACAAAGTACCGATTCTCAATGGCAAATGCCGCAGGCTCGTTCGTGTGACTGCCGCAGCGCCGCCGATCGAGGGGCAAATGCCCCGCACGATGAGCCTCCTGCCCCCCCAGACGCTACAACCATACTTGTCTACTGGGGCATCGCGAAAGCAGCGGTGATCGGAACCACTACGGGTGAAATCGGGTAAAGCCCTATGGTTTCGCCACGCGTGCTGACCGAGAATGCTCCAACTTGCTGCGGACGGCTTTGCTGCAAGACAGATCGACGTGGCCAACCGTGGCCGGTATCAAAGGTCGGAGATCTGACAACGCTGGTTACGCTCACGAAAACCAACAATGGCGAACATCCTATATGGCGAACAAGAGGCGATTCATGCGCAACGCGAACAGCGATAGTTTGGCCCACCGGCTTACTCGGGGAGGCGCGTCCAGCGACGCTCCCAGTCGATCATGAGACAAGTCCAGCACCTCAAACTGTCGCAGCAGCTGAGCCTGACGCCGCAACTGCAGCAGTCGATTCGCCTGCTGCAGTTGTCCACCCTGGAACTGAACCAGGAGCTGGAATCGCTGATGACCGAAAATCCGCTGCTTGAGCGCGAAGATCCGGAGCAGGAAGCAATGCCGGGACCGCTGAACAGCGCCACGCACGACGAACCCGCCGCGGCAAGCGCAGAGACGCCGCCCACTGAATCGAGCGACAGTAACGAGACCGATTTCGACTGGTTTGTGGATGACGCGCCCGCCGGCGCCCGGTACGACGATGGCGACGAATCGGAGTATCCGCAGCAGGCCGCCGAAAGTTGCAGTCTGTACGAGCACCTGATGGAGCAGCTGGGGATGACCCGCCTGCCAGAGCGCGACAAGAACGTGGTCCACACCCTGATAGGGGCGCTGGACGATAACGGGTACCTGTCGCACAGCCTCGAGGAAATCGTCGAAATGCTGCCGGCGGAACTGGAAATCGAACTGGAGGAACTGCAGATCGGCCTCAGGCATCTGCAGAATTTCGACCCCGTCGGCGTGGGCGCACGCAATCTCGCCGAATGCCTCGCCTTGCAGTTGAACGCATTGCCGGCCGCAACACCGGTGCGGGCGCTCGCAATCGATATCGTGCAGGACCACCTGGATACGCTAGCCGCGCGTGACTTCGTGCTCCTCAAACGGCAATTGCATTGCGACGACGATAGTCTGCGCCAGGCACAGCAGCTGATAAGGAGCCTGAACCCCCATCCCGGCTCCGCCTTCGGCGCGTCGGATACGCGCTATATCGTGCCCGACATCATCGTCGCCAAATCGAAAGACAGCTGGGTCGCCACACTCAACCCCGATGCGATGCCCAAGCTTCGCATCAACCACATGTACGCGCAGATCCTGCAGAGCAAGGCGCACCCGCCCTGCGCCCAGATGTCCGTCCAGCTGCAGGAGGCGCGCTGGCTGATCAAGAGCGTGCAGCAGCGTTTCGAGACCATACTGCGCGTGTCGCAGGCGATCGTCGAGCGGCAGCGCCATTTCTTCGACCACGGTGATGTGGCGATGCGCCCGCTGGTGCTGCGCGAGATCGCCGAGACCCTGGATCTGCACGAATCCACGGTGTCGCGCGTGACCACGCAGAAATTCATGACCACGCCGCGCGGAATTCTGGAGCTGAAATACTTCTTCAGCAGCCACGTCTCCACCGAAGCCGGCGGCGCCTGCTCGGCCACGGCGATCCGTGCCCTTATGAAGCAGCTGGTCAGTGCCGAAGACAGCAAGAGGCCGCTTTCCGACGCCAAAATATCGAAGATACTCGGCGACCAGGGCATCGTGGTGGCGCGCCGCACCATCGCAAAATATCGCGAATCGCTGAACCTGCCGCCGATGAGCATGCGCAGAGCCCTGTAGCTTCAAACCGCCTGGCCGCGGCCGCGCCGCCGAAAAGCGTGCTTACGAGCCCGGCGAACCCGGACGCTGGTCCGGGCGCAGGAAATCCCTGTACTTCATCGCTTCCTGGCGGAAATGGTCGGTGACGAGCTGCTTGATCAACAGCCCGTATTCGGTCCAGGCGGCGCGGCGTTCCA
>JAENXP010000502.1 GCA_016649475.1 Burkholderiales bacterium
ATCTCGGCGTCCGAAAGATCATCGGCGAGCAGTTGCGCGACATCTGGAACGCCAACACCCTGGAGGCCGCCGAGGCGGAACTGAAAAGTCTGGTCGACCGCTATCGGAAAGAGGCGCCGAAACTCGCATCCTGGCTCGAAACCGCTGTGCCCGAAGGCCTCGCCGTATTCAAGCTGCCAAAGCAACACCGGCGGCGCATGCGTACATCAAATCCGATCGAGCGATCCATCCAGCAGGAGTTGAAACGCCGGACCCAGAAAATACGCGTCTTCCCCAACGAGGCCTCACTCGAGCGCCTCGTGACAGCCATACTCGTCGAAATCGACGAGACCTGGACCGCCTCCCTGCAACCCTATGTCAACTGGAATATAACCGATGCGGATTAAATCCACAGCCTAAAGTCCAGACGTCAGGTTGCGTTATCCGCGGCTCCTGGACATATGAAGTGTAAAACTCGCGACCTGATCTGACAGTTACCGGCTTTTCGGTTGTGCTGTCAGGTCAAGATCAGCCTAGCTGCTTTTTGAGCCAGGCGGTCTTGCCATCGATCAGGGTTTCGAGTGGCGTTCGCCCACAGCACATTTTGCCCTGATGCGTTCGCTGAGTGTTGTAAAAATCAATCCATATGTCGAGTTCCTTCTGCAGTTGATCGATATTTTCAAACACGGTCTTGCGGAATGCGACCTGATAAAACTCCTGCAGGATCGTGCGGTGAAAGCGTTCGCATATGCCGTTGGTCTGCGGTGACCTCGCTTTGGTTTTCGTGTGCTCGATGTCGTTGACGGCGAGGTACAACTGATAGTCATGTTGCTCGGGTCTACCGCAGTATTCGGTGCCGCGATCGGTGAGGATGCGCAGCATCGGCAGGCCGTGCTCTTCGAACAGCGGCAACACCTTGTCGTTCAACAGATCAGCTGCGGTGATCGGTGTCTTGGTGGTGTAGAGCTTGGCTGAGGCAACCTTCGAATATGTATCAACGAAGGTCTGCTGATAGATCCGGCCAACGCCCTTCAAGGTACCGACATAGAACGTATCCTGGCTGCCGAGATAGCCCGGATGAGCGGTCTCGATCTCGCCGCTCGCAACATCGTCTTCACGCTTGCGCTCAAGCGCCACGACCTGGGCCTCGGTGAGCACCGCGCCGGTCTCGGCAACCTGGGCTTCCAAGGCGCGCAGCCGCAGTTTGAAGTTATGCAGATCATGCCTGATCCAGATCGAGCGCACACCGCTTGGGCTGACGAACGTGCCGCGTTTGCGCAGCTCATTGCTGACGCGAACCTGGCCGTGTGCCGGTTGCTCGATGGCATAGGCGACAACGGCATCTTCGATCGCTTCGTCAACACGGTTCTTGAAGTTGGGTTTGCGCCGGGTCTTATCGAACAACGCTTCGACACCACCCGCATCGACGGCATCCTTGTAACGATAGAACGTGTCGCGCGAGAGCCCCATTATCTTGCAGGCTTTCGAGACGTTGCCGAGCTCTTCAGCAAGATTGAGCAGGCCGAGCTTGTGTTTAATGATCGTCTGGTTAGTTTCCAACATGAGGGTTGCCTTTCATGGCTTCGATGATTCGTTTCACAACAACCATCAAAGTCGGTAACCCTCGCCTGACAAGGCGATGTGTCAGATCAAGTGTGGAGTTCTACAATTTAACTCACATTTGCACGAGCAGTTTCGCCAAATGAGTGAGTGCTACGGATTTGCAGGGCATGTTCCGCTTTGTGGACAACGCCACGTTTGTGCGTTGCAGTACCTCTGCACGAAGCCACGTCCGCTTATGCGACTGCGCAATCCGGACCATCGCGGGCACTGCGTCCGGGTCATTGCGGGCAGTCTGTCCGGCCCATTGCGGGCAGGCTGTGAAGAGCGGTGATCAAAACCTCTGGGTGATCTGAATCAGGACATTGTCGGCCCCTTTTTCAACAGGGGGCGGGGATGGCCAGGGAACGATTACCTATGCGCAAGATCAGGGACGTGCTTCGGCTGAAGGCCGAGGGTTTTTCGGAACGCAGGATTGCCGCCAGCCTCGGCATCGGACATTCGGGCGCCGGCGACACGATCCGTCGCGCGCGCCGAGCCGGGCTTGGCTGGCCGTTGCCGCCTGAGCTTGGCGACGCGGAACTGGAGCAGCTGCTCTACGCGATGCCGGCATCGGGTTCGGGCCAGGCGTCGGGGCAAGTGACGCAGCGCCCGCTGCCGGACTGGGCACATGTTCACCGTGAGCTGCGTCGCCCCGGAGTGACGCTGTCGCTGCTGTGGGAAGAGTACCGCGCGATCCACGCGCAAGGCCTTGGCCGCACGCAGTTCTGCGAACACTACCGGCGCTGGAAGGGCCGTCTGTCGCCGACCATGCGGCAGACGCATATCGCCGGCGAGAAGATGTTCGTCGATTACGCCGGCCAGACCATCGCGGTTATCGACGGGCTGACCGGTGAAGTGCACGAGGCGCAACTGTTCGTCGCCTGTCTCGGTGCGTCGAGCTACACCTATGCCGAAGCAACGATGACGCAGAGCCTGCCCGATTGGACGGGGTCGCACGTCCGGGCGTTCAGCTTTTTTGGCGGCGTCACCGCACAGGTCGTCTGCGACAACCTCAAGTCCGGCATCACCAAAGCCTGTTTCCACGAGCCGGCAGTCAATCGTACCTATGCCGATCTGGCAGCGCATTACGACACCGCCGTGGTGCCGGCGCGTCCCTACAAGCCGCGCGACAAGGCGAAAGTCGAAGTCGCCGTTCAAGTCGCCGAGCGATGGATTCTGGCGGCGCTTCGGAACCGGCAGTTCTTTACGCTTGCGGAACTCAACGCCGCCATTCGCGAACTTGTCGACAAGCTCAATAATCGCGTGACGCGGCATCTGGGTGCAAGCCGCCGCGCGCTGTTCGATGAGTTGGATCAACCAGCCCTTAAGGCGCTGCCGGTCGAGCCCTACACCTTCTCGGCATGGAAGGAATGCCGGGTCGCGCTCGACTATCATGTCGAGGTTGAGAAGCATTACTACTCGGTG
>JAENXP010000546.1 GCA_016649475.1 Burkholderiales bacterium
CCCTAAAGTGTCAGCGCGCGGACGCCGCGGACATGGCCGCAAGAAAAAGGGAAAGCACTGACATGGACGGCAACAAGGGCGGGGCTGCAGGATCGGATGCGCTGGTGCTCTTCGGGGTGACCGGCGATCTCGCACACAAGATGATATTTCCGGCCCTGTATTCGCTGGCGAAGCGGGGCGCGCTCGATGTTCCGGTGGTCGGGGTGGCTTCCTCGAACTGGAGCCAGGCACAGTTGCGCAAGCGCGCGACCGACAGCATAAAGGCGTCCGGCAGGATCGACGACCGGCCCGCGCTGCGCCGCCTGCTCTCGCTCCTCGTATACGTCCAGGGCAACTACAACGATCCGGACATATTCAAGGCGCTGAAGCGGGCGCTAGGCGCCGCCAGGCGCCCGACGCACTATCTCGCCATCCCGCCTTCGCTGTTTGCGACGGTCATCACGGGGCTCGGGGCCGCGGGCCTGGCCGAGGGCGCCCGCGTCATCGTCGAA
The DNA here is from genome assembly GCA_016649475.1 of Burkholderiales bacterium. Classification (GTDB taxonomy): domain Bacteria; phylum Pseudomonadota; class Gammaproteobacteria; order Burkholderiales; family SG8-39; genus 2-12-FULL-64-23. Next base: position 492 of record JAENXP010000546.1, read on the forward strand.
AAGCCGTTCGGACGCGACCTGGCGAGTGCGCGCGAACTCAACCGCGTGGCGCGCTCCGTATTCGCCGAAGACGCGATTTTTCGCATCGATCACTTCCTCGCGAAGGAGGCGATCATGAATATCCTTTATTTCCGCTTCGCCAATTCGTTTCTGGAGCCGATCTGGAACCGCAATTACATAGCCAGCGTTCAGATTACGCTGTCCGAGGATTTCGGCGTCAAGGGCAGGGGCGCGTTCTACGAATCCGCGGGTTGCCTGCGCGACGTGATCCAGAATCATCTGTTTCAGATTGTCGCGCTGCTGGCGATGGAACCGCCGTCCTATCGCGGTTTCGGTGCGGTGCACGGCGAGACCGCCGACGTGTTTCAGGCCATGCGCCCGCTCCAGCCCGACGACTTGGTGCGCGGACAGTACGCCGGCTATCGCAAGGAGCCGGGCGTTGCTGCCGGATCCGACGTCGAGACCTACTGTGCGCTGCGGCTCTACATCGACTCGTGGCGCTGGGAGGGAGTGCCCTGGTACCTGCGCTCGGGCAAATACCTGGCGGGGAGGGCGGCCGAGGTGATCGTGCAGCTGAAGCCGCCGCCGCAGCGGCTGTTCGCCGACTCCGCGCCTGCAAACGGCGCGTCAAACTATCTGCGCTTTCGGCTTTCCCCCAATTCCGCCGTCGCGCTCGCTGCCCGGGTCAAGCGCGCAGGCAAGGCATTCGTCGGCGAGCAGCGCGAGCTCTACCTGATGGACGAACGGCCGGGGGAGGAAGCGCCCTACGCGCGGCTGCTGGGCGACGCCATGGCGGGCAATGGCGCGCTGTTCACCCGCGAAGATGCGGTCGAGGCGGCCTGGGTGGTGGTGGACCCGGTCCTGAGGACGCACCATCCTGTCCAGCCCTACAAACGCGGCAGCTGGGGACCGAAAGCTGCGGACGCGCTCATCGCCGCTCACGGCAGTTGGAAGAATCCGGGATTCACCGATGCCGCTTCCGATTGAAGACTATGCGCTCATCGGCGACTGCCATACCGCGGCCCTGGTCGGCCGCGACGGTTCCATCGACTGGCTCTGCTTTCCTCGCTTCGATTCGGGCGCGTGTTTCGCCGCACTGTTGGGAAACCCCGGGCACGGGCGCTGGCTGATTGCGCCGGCGCCGGCGGCGACGGTGCAGGCCTCATGAACCGCTTGCCGCCGCAAATGCGCCGTGGCGACAACGCCGATACGATACAGTGGGGCATGTGCTTGCGGGAAAGGACGTATGAAATCCGCTGAGCTCGCGTTCCCGCTCAAATGCGATTTCTCCGCTTTGACGAGTCCCGCCGGATCGGTCGGCGGATATCGGGAGTAGCCATGAATGCCACACAGCAGTTGCACGATCTGGGCCAAAGCCTCTGGCTAGACAATATTACGCGCGGATTGCTTACGAGCGGCACGCTCAGCCGCTACATCAGGGAGCTGGCGGTGACCGGGCTCACCTCCAACCCCACCATTTTCGATCACGCCATCAAGGATGGCGATTTCTACGATGCCGCCATCCGCAAGAAAGCGCTCGCGGGCGAGTCGGGAGAGAGTTTGTTTTTCGAACTCGCGCTGGAAGACCTGACTCAGGCGGCCGACTTGTTGCGGCCGGTCCACGACGCCACCGGCGGCGTCGACGGCTGGGTGTCGCTGGAGGTATCGCCTCTGCTAGCAGACGATACCGCGGGCACCATCAGGGCGGCGGCGCGGCTGCATGCGCGCGCCCAACGCCCCAATCTGTTCATCAAGATCCCGGGTACCCGCGCCGGCATACCCGCGATCGAAGAGTCGATCTACGCGGGTGTGCCGGTCAACGTGACGCTGCTATTCTCGCGCGAGCACTACATCGCGGCGGCCGAAGCGTATATGCGCGGCATCGAACGGCGCATCGCTGCGGGCCTGGACCCGAAAATCGCGTCCGTGGCGTCGATATTCGTCAGTCGCTGGGACGTGGCGGTCAAGGACAAAGTATCTGCCGGGTTTCGCAACCGCCTGGGCATCGCCATCGCCATGCGCACGTACAAAGCATACCGTGATCTGCTGGCATCGAAGCGCTGGCAGAAACTCGCCGCGTCCGGCGCGCAGCCGCAGCGCCTGCTGTGGGCCAGCACGGGCACCAAGGACCCCGCGGCCTCGGACACCCTTTACGTTGAGGCGCTCGCGGCTCCGGATACCGTCGACACGATACCGGAGAAGACGCTGCTCGC
>JAENXP010000613.1 GCA_016649475.1 Burkholderiales bacterium
CACCTATGCACGGGTGAAACAGGCCATTCATTCCGCTGCCGACGCTCCCGCTACGCGCGCGGGCGCCGCGAAATCCTGAGGAACGCGATCATGACCTTCATCTTGAGTCGCAGGCAGTTCCTCAAAGCCTCTGCCGCAGTCGGCGGCGGCCTCGCCCTCGAATTCAGCTTCCCGCTGACCGCGGCCGCGGCAGACGGCGCCGGCAGCACCACCGAAGTGAATGCCTGGGTGGTGATTCATACCGACGAGCGCGTCGTCGTGCGTATCGCCCGCTCCGAAATGGGCCAGGGCACCTTTACCGCGCTGGCGCAGCTCGTTGCCGAGGAACTCGAATGCGACTGGGCCAAGGTGAGCGCCGAATTCGCCTCGCCCAACGAGCACATTCGCAGAAACCGCATCTGGGGCTCCATGTCCACCGGCGGCAGCAACGGCGTGCGCTCGTCGCAGGACTATGTGCGCAAAGCTGGCGCCGGCGCACGCGCGATGCTGGTGCAGGCCGCCGCTGCCCGCTGGAAAGTGCCGGTATCCGAGTGCACCGTGGACAGCGGCGTCATATCGCACCGCCCTACGCAGAGAACGCTAAGCTACGGGCAGGTCGCCGCCGCGGCAGCACGGCTCACGCCGCCGACGGAGGTGAAGTTGCGCGACGCCAAGGACTGGACCATAGCCGGCAAGCCGGTGCACCGACTGGATATCCCCGACAAGGTGCGCGGAAAACCGGTGTTCGGCGTCGATGTCGCGTTGCCCGGAATGCTGCACGCTTCCATCGCGCAATGTCCGGTGTTCGGCGGCAGGGTGAAGTCGGTCGATGCGGGTGCCGCCGAGAAAATGCGCGGCGTGAAGAAAGTGCTGCGCGAGGATAGCTTCGTTGCGGTGGTCGCCGACAGCTGGTGGCGCGCGAACGAGGCGCTGAAGAAGGTAAAGATCGAGTGGGACCCGGGCGCCAATGGCAATGCGTCCAACGAGTCGATTGCCGCGATGCTGCGCGAAGGTCTGGCCGACCCCGGCCTGCCGCAGGCGCGCAAACTGGGGGAAGTGGGGGCGGCGCTCGCGTCCGCGGCCACCGTGATCGAGGCGGAATACCACTCGCCCTACCTCAACCATGCGACCCTGGAACCGCAAACCTGCACCGCCTGGTTCAGGCCGGACGGTTTCCTCGAAGTGTGGACCTCCACGCAAAATGGAGAGGCCTCCATGGCGGCCGCAGCCAAGACCGCGGGACTGCCGCTGGATCAGGTCGAAGTGCACAAGATGATGCTCGGCGGCGGCTTCGGCCGCCGCGGCGCGCCCCAGGATTTCGTGACCCAGGGGGTTACCATTGCCAAGGCAATGCGCGGGACGCCGGTGAAAATGATGTGGTCGCGCGAGGAGGACATGCAGCACGGCTACTATCGTCCGGCGAGCGTGGTGCGCATGAAAGCCGGTCTGTCCGCGCAGGGTAAGCTCGTCGCCCTGCACGCGCGCATCGCCTGTCCATCGATCCTGGCAGGGCTGCGGCCCGGTGGGAACACTTCAAGCATCGACTTCACGGCAGTGCGCACCCTGAGCGACATGCCCTATACGGTGCCGCACCAGCAGGTCGACTATGCAATGCGTAACGGTCATGTCCCGGTCGGCTTCTGGCGCGCGCCCGGGCAGCAGAACGGCTACTACCGCGAGTGTTTTATCGATGAGCTGGCAGCTGCCGCCGGCACGGACCCCGTCGAATTCCGTCTGGGAATGCTGGACGCAGGAGACAAGAACAGGCTGGTGCTCGAAGCAGTAAGCAAGGCCGCCGGCTGGGGGACGCCGCTGCCGCCCGGCGTGCATCGCGGCGTCGCGGTCGTCAACGGCTTTGGCAGCTACGCCGCCACCGTGGCCGAGGTGTCGGTGAGCGCGAAGGGTGAACTCAGGGTGCACCGCATCGTCCTCGCCATCGATTCCGGCTATGTCGTCAATCCGGATACCTGCCGCGCGCAGGCCGAGAGCAATGTGGTCTATGGCCTGGGCAGCATTCTTTACCAGGAAAACAATGTGAAGGACGGGCGCATCGTGGAATCGAATTTCCACGATTTCCGCCTGCCGCAGATATCCGAGATGCCGAAGGTCGAAACCGTGCTCGTGCCCACCGGCGGCTTCTGGGGCGGGCACGGTGAACCGGGAATCCTCCCTTTGACCGCCGCCGTGTGCAATGCGATTTTCGCCGCAACCGGCAAGCGCATCCGCTCACTGCCCCTCACGCACCACGATCTGCGCCGGACGTGACGCTACCGCCTTGCGAAGAATCGGCGCTGGGAACAGGATAAGGGCCCGCGCTGCTAGCTCAGCGCCGTCGCAATGGCCAGCAGCA
>JAENXP010000044.1 GCA_016649475.1 Burkholderiales bacterium
CGCGCGTGCGCGTGCGCGCGGCAAAGCGCCGGCCGGCCAGACGCGTGCGGCGGATGCACGTCCCGGCGCTCACGAATCCGCCGGCTGGATCACGCGTACGGCCATGTGCGCCGAGGCGCGCGACGGACGCTTGCATGTGTTCATGCCGCCCACGGCAGAGCTCGAGGATTACCTGGAACTGGTCGCGGCGGTCGAAGCCACTGCGGAGTCCATGCAGCTGCCGGTCCTGCTCGAAGGTTACGAGCCGCCGCGCGATGCGCGTCTGACGCTGCTGCGCATCACGCCGGATCCCGGCGTGATCGAAGTCAATATCCAGCCGGCGCGCAGCTGGGGTGAACTGGTGGAACAGACGGAATTCCTCTACGAGTCGGCACATCAGTCGCGCCTGTCCACGGAAAAATTCATGCTCGACGGACGCCACGTGGGCACGGGCGGCGGCAACCACTTCGTGCTCGGCGGGGCGAAACCCGCCGATTCGCCCTTCCTGCGCCGTCCCGACCTGCTCGCCAGCATGATCGCGTACTGGCACAACCATCCTTCGCTCTCTTATCTCTTCTCGGGCATGTTCATCGGTCCGACCAGCCAGGCGCCGCGCATAGACGAGGCGCGCAACGACTCGGTGTACGAGCTCGAAATCGCATTTCGCGAACTGCAGCGCCTGCAGGCCGAGGGCAGCCTCGCAGCCGCGCCGTGGCAGGTGGACCGCATATTGCGCAACATCCTGATCGATGCGAGCGGCAACACCCATCGCGCCGAGTTCTGCATCGACAAGCTGTATTCACCCGACAGCGCGACCGGGCGCCTGGGCTTGCTGGAGATGCGCGCCTTCGAGATGCCGCCGCACGCGCGCATGAGCCTGGCGCAACAGTTGCTGATGCGCGCTCTGGTGGCGCGCTTCTGGCAGCAGCCCTACCGGCCGGCACGCCTGATGCGCTGGGGCACCGAACTGCACGACCGATTTCTGCTGCCGCATTTTGTCTGGGAAGATTTTCGCGACGTGCTCGAGGAAACCGCGGGAATCGGCTACGCGCTGGAGCCCGGGTGGTTCGCGCCGCACTTCGAGTTTCGCTTTCCCCGCCTGGGCGATTTCGCCGCGAGTAGCGTCGAGGTGGAATTGCGCCTGGCGCTGGAACCCTGGAATGTACTGGGCGAAGAAGGCGCCGTCGGCGGCACGGTGCGTTACGTCGACTCCTCGGTCGAGCGCATTCAGCTCAAGGTCTCCGGGTTGGTGGACACCCGCCATGTATTGACCTGCAACGGCAGACGGGTGCCGCTGCAGCCCACCGGAAACGTGGGTGAATTCGTCGGCGGCGTGCGTTTTCGCGCGTGGCAGGCCTCGGCCAGCCTGCATCCGACCATAGGCGCGCATGCGCCCCTGTGCTTTGACCTGGTCGACAGCTGGATGGGCCGATCACTGGGCGGTTGCCGCTATCACGTCGCGCATCCGGCCGGGCGCAACTACGAAACCTTTCCGGTGAACGCATACGAGGCCGAAGCGCGCCGCCTCGCGCGCTTTTTCCGTACCGGCCACACACCCGGAAACATGACGCTTGCCGATGAAGCGCGCAATCCCAATTTCCCCTTCACATTGGACTTGCGCCTTCAGACGTGATCATGCATTCTGGCGCCCAACTATAACAACGCCCGTTGCTGGAAGAAATGCTCAAATCCTATCCGGATTCCGACGGGCGCTTCGACGAACTGTTCGAAGCGCCGGGTAAGCCGCGCGCGCACTGGGTGCGCTTTTTCCGCGCCCTGACCTCGACTTCGGCGGCGGAAATTCGCACGCGCCTGGCGGGCGCGGAGCGCCAGATCCGCGACAGCGGCGTGACCTACAACGTCTACGCGGATCCGCAGGGCCTCGATCGGCCCTGGGATCTGGACGTGTTGCCACTGATCATTTCACCGGAAGAATGGCGCGAGCTCGAGGCCGGAATCGCGCAGCGGGCGCTTTTGTTCGACCGCATTCTTGCCGATCTCTACGGCAGCCAGTCCCTGTTGCGGCAGGGACTCATTCCGCCGTCGTTGATCTTCGGGCAAAGCGGATTCCTGCAGCCGGCGCACGGGATGAACCTGCCCGGAGGCGTGCACCTGCATACCTATGCCGCGGATCTGGCGCGCTCGCCCGATGGCCACTGGTGGGTCATGGGGGACCGGTCGCAGGCGCCGTCGGGCGCGGGCTACGCCCTGGAGAACCGGCTGATCGTCTCCCGAGCGTTTCCGGCCCTGTACCGCGACCTCCGGGTCCAGCATGTCGCGCATTTTTTCGCGGCCATGCGCGACTCGCTGATGCATTTCGCTCCCAAGGGCGACGGTCCGGCACTTACCGTGTTGCTCACGCCGGGCCCGTACAACGAGACCTACTTCGAACATGCCTTTCTGGCGCGCTACCTGGGCTTTCCGCTGGTGGAGGGGGGCGACCTCACGGTAAAGGGAGGGCGGGTGTGGCTCAAGACCATAGGCGGCCTCAAGCGCGTTCATGCGATTCTCCGGCGCCAGGATGACAGCTACTGCGATCCGCTCGAGCTGCGCCGGGATTCGGCGCTGGGCGTGGCCGGCCTGACCGATTGCGCGCGCCGCGGCAGCGTGTTGATCGCCAATGCGCTAGGGTCCGGCGTGATCGAGTCCGGAGCCCTGCTCGGCTTTCTGCCGCGCCTGTGCGAGCATCTGCTCGGCGAGCCTTTGCGCCTTCCATCGATCGCGACCTGGTGGTGCGGTGAGCCTGCCGCGCTTGCCGATGCGCTCGAGCAAGCCGAACGCGTGGTGTTCAAGTCGGCGGATCCGGCCTTTAGATTTGAACCGGTTTTCGGCGAAGACCTGAATGAGATCGGCCATGCCGCGATCAAGGCAACGCTGAAGACCCGGCCGGAGCGCGTGATTGCGCAGGAATTCGTGCACGTGTCGCAGGCACCCGTGCTCGCCCGCAAGCGCTCTTACCGTATTGGAGCACGAGGCATAGGCCTGCGCATGTTCGCCATTCGATCGCACTCCGGGTACGTGGTGATGCCGGGCGGGCTCACGCGGGTTGCGAGCGGCGCAAACGAGCGCTTCGTATCGGCGCAGCGCGGTGGCGGATCCAAGGATACCTGGGTGATCTCGTCCGATTCGGTCGACGCGAGCTTCACGCTGCTGCGCAGCACGGTGAGCGCAGGCGACCTGGTTCATTCCGGAACGGGGATTCCCTCGCGTGTGGCGGAAAATCTGTTCTGGTTCGGACGCTATGAGGAACGTTGCGAAGATTCCGCGCGACTCTTGCGCCTCGCGCTCAATGAAATTCTGCGCGAGAGCGACGATGACGAGGATTCGCTGGAGCCCGTGCTCGCGCTGGCGCGCGCATTCAGTCTGATTCAGGGGGAAGAGGATGCCGAAGCAGCCCTGCTCGCGGCTGCCACGCTGGAGAAAAACGTGTTCGGACTGCCCGCCAATCTGCGCAATCTCGAGCACGTGGCGTTCAATTTGCGCGATCGAATGTCCATGGACAACTGGCGCACCATCAACGCGCTGGCGAAGGATCCGGTTTTTGGCAAGGAAGTTTCCCTGTCCGATACGCTCAGCTGGCTGGACCGCAGTGTTACCGGACTGATGACGCTTTCCGGTTTCGCCATGGACGGAATGACGCGCGACGACGGCTGGCGCTTTCTGTCGATAGGCCGCCGCCTGGAGCGGATGGCATTCCAGTGCCTGGCATTGCAAACGGCGTTTCAGCATGGACGCGCCTCCGGGCTCAGCTGGCTGCTGCGCCTGGCCGATTCCACCATCACCTATCGCTCGCGCTACATGGCGCGTCCGGAATGGCTGCCGGTGCTCGATCTGCTCGTTCTCGACGGCGCCAATCCGCGCTCTGTGCGCTTTCAGGCCAACGGCGTTTTTTCCTACCTTAAGAAACTGGAGGACGCTTATGGGGATTGCGGCAGCGAACTTATGCGCCCCGGCGTCGAGGCGCTGGACGGACTCGATCCGGCGCGCGACCTGCAGCCCGAAAGCGATCGTTTGCGCGATACCGTGGATATGCTGCGCTCGACGGCATTTGCACTCAACGAAGTCCTGTCGCAGCGCTTCTTCACCCACGCCCGGACCGATGTCTGGGCGCCCCTGGCCGCGTAGGCGCGTCATGGGCGGGCGTGCCAGGTATTGCGTATCGCATGAGACGCACTATGCCTATGCGGGCAAGGTGGCGAGCGCACATCAACTGGCCCATCTGAAACCGCGCAACACGCACTGGCAAAGGGTGGAGCAGCATACGATCGATATCGACCCAATCCCGACCGAACGCAGTGAAGGTGTCGACTATTTCGGCAATCAAGTTCTGCGTTTCATGATCGACACGCCGCACGAGATTCTCAAAGTGGTCGCCAAGTCGGTGGTCGAGATCGATTCGCATGCGCCCGACCCGGCGGCAGACTCGCCCGCCTGGGAGCAAGCGCTGGTATCGCCCGGCGTGTGGGTTCCGGGCGTGGACCTCGATGTCGAGCAATATCGCGTCGCCTCGCCCATGGTACCGCTGTTGGCGCAGTCGGCCGCCTATGCGAGCGAGAGTTTTTTGCCCGAGCGCCCGTGGCTGGCGGCGATGCTCGATCTGACGCGCCGCATCCATGCCGATTTTCTCTACGACCCGAAGGCGACGACGCTGACGACCCAGGTGCGCGAGGTGCTCGGGCACAAGCGTGGCGTATGCCAGGATTTCGCCCATCTGATGCTCAGCTGCCTGCGTTCGCTCGGCCTGCCTGCGCGCTATGTCAGCGGTTATGTGCTCAATTACGTGCCTGAAGGCAAAGAGCGATTGTCCGGCGCGGATGCCTCCCACGCGTGGGTGGCGGCGCACTGCCCGGAGCTAGGTTGGGTCGCGTTCGATCCGACCAACGGAAAACTCGCCGATCTGGAGTTCGTCACCCTGGGCTGGGGGCGGGAGTTTTCCGATATATCGCCCTTGAGCGGCGTGGTACTGGGCGGCGCGACGCAGAAACTCTCGGTAGTAGTGAAGGTGCAGCCACTGCAAGCCGACGAGCCGCCTCCGGGCGACGCTGTGGCCTGACTTCGGCTGATGCGCGGCGGCGGCGATCGACTCCTTACTCATCACCTGCGAACACGGCGGCAACCGCATACCCGCGCGCTATCGACCGCTGTTTGCGGGACGGCGCGCTTTGCTCGAATCCCACCGTGGCTACGATCCCGGATCACTGGCGATGGCGAAGGCGCTGGCGAGCGCCTTTGGGGCGCCGATTGTGACTTCCACTGTGAGCCGTCTCCTGATCGACCTCAATCGCTCTATCGGCCACCCGCAGCTCTTTTCGGTGGCGACGCGCGGCGCGCCGGTGTCGGTGCGCAAAGAGATCGTCGCGCTTTGCTACGACCCGTACCGAGCCGAGGTCGAGCGTCTGCTGCGGCAGGCGCTGTTGCGCGGCCGGCGCTTGGTACACATTTCGTCGCACAGTTTCACCCCGATGCTGGACGGCAAGGCGCGACGCGCCGACGTAGGTTTGCTCTATCACCCCGGCCGGAGCGCGGAAGCCAGACTCTGCGCCCGCTGGAAGGCCGCACTCGCGGCTTACGCACCGGAGCTGCGCGTACGCCGCAATTACCCCTATGCGGGCAAGGGGGACGGGCTGACCGCGTACTTTCGCCGGCGCTTCCCGGATGGCGTGTACGCCGGAATCGAACTGGAGATCAACCAAAGCATCGTCGTTGCCGCGGGCCGTCGCTGGACGACACTGCGGCGGGTGCTGGTAGACTCCCTGCGCTCGGCTTGTGCCAGCTGAGGCTGCGATGATTCGCACCCCGCGCGGGGCTGCACCTGTAGCACCCTTTCGACCGCCCGCGCCGCCAGCCGCGCGAGAACTGCAGTTCCCGGATACCGGAGACAAATGATGAAAATTCGCGTCGGTTTCGAAATGATCTACGACTGTCCGCAGCCTACCCCGATGATCTTCAACCTGAACGTGCATTTCACGCGCGCGTCCGACCTCGTGCGCCGTGACGATCTGCTGTTCGATCCGCCGGTCCCGGTCGCGGCCTATCGCGACACGTTCGGCAACTGGTGCACGCGCATTGTCGCGCCCCAGGGACGCACACGCGTCTTTGCCGATACGATCGTGAACGATAGCGGCGCCCCCGACGAGATCGTTCCGCAGGCGCGGCAGCTTGCGGTGCAGGAGTTGCCGGAGGAAGCGCTGCTGTTCCTGCTCGGAAGCCGGTATTGCGAGACGGACAGGCTGTCCGAGGCGGCGTGGAACCTGTTCGGCCACACGCCAATGGGATGGGGTCGGGTTCAGGCGATCTGCGACTACGTCCATCAACACATCAGCTTCGGCTACCAGCACGCGCGCATGACGCGGACTGCGCTCGAGGCTTTCTACGAAAAAACGGGCGTGTGTCGCGATTATGCGCACCTTGCCGTTGCCTTCTGCCGCTGCATGAACATCCCCGCGCGCTACTGCACCGGTTACCTGGGCGACATCGGTATGCCGCCGCCATACGGCCCGATGGATTTCGCCGCGTGGTTCGAAGCCTTCCTCGACGGCCGCTGGCACACCTTCGATCCGCGCAACAACACGCCGCGCATCGGCAGAGTGTTGATCGCGCGCGGCCGCGATGCGGCCGACGTCGCGATCAGCAGCACGTTCGGCCCCAACACCTTGACGAGTTTCAAGGTATGGACGGACGAGGTGGGTAGCGCTTGAAGCCAGGCGCGCGTCGCGCTTGACTTCGATCTGCGCCATTCGGATTGACGCATGGTTTTGGTGCGTACGCGACTCATCCCGGTGCAGCATGCCCGGCCGTTTTTTTGGATCTTCCGGCCTAGGCAGGCGCCGGCTGTCTTGCCGCCGGATCCTGCCGGTAGAACTGCGCCAATTGGCCGTACAGCTCCGGATAGGTCGAACGCACCACCAGCGGCAGGGTGAAGAAAGCTTCGGAGAGGACGGCGAAGAACTCGGCGGGTTCCTCGCTCGCGTAGGGGTCGATCAGCGTTTGCACGCCGCGGTCTACCTGGCCGCAGAATTTCTCGTAGGCGGCATCCCAGGCGTCGAGCCAGGCGTCGCGCGGCATGTGCGCGAGCGGCGGCGGAAAATCGTCCATGTCGCCGCGGCTCATGTGCAGCTTGTGCGCGAATTCATGGATCACCACGTTGTAGCCGGCCTCGCCGAGCGTGATGTCCTGCCAGGACAGGATCACCGGCCCGCCGGGCCAGGCCTCACCCGAGAGCTCATCGTCGTATTCGTGCACCACGCCGCTCTCGTCCATTTCCTCGCGCCGCACCCGGAATTCGCCCGGGTAGATGACGATGCCCACCCAGCCCTGGTAGAGGTCCAGGCCCAGATTGAGGATGGGCAGGCAGGCTTGCACCGCGATCGAAAGTCGCACCGCATCGGTAGGCACGAAGCCGCGCGCGCCGTGCATTTCCTTTTCCGCCAGAAACAGCACGCAGCAATCGTGCAAGCGCTGCCATTCCTCGAGCGTCAGCCCCTGCAGAAACGGCATGTCGCCGGTCACTTGCCGCCACAGCGCCGGATCCAGCGTGGAGCGGCGCAGTTCGCGCTTTCTGCGCCAGGTTTTGAACAATCCCATCATGAGGTAATTATCGCCGATTTGCGTTTGCTCACGGCCGCGCGCCGGGCCCGGGCGATATAATCTGGCTATGGAAACGCGGGTGCAGGCTGCGCAGATCGTCTTGCCCGAAGCGGTGATCGAGCCGATCGCGGCCGGTTTGCCTGAGTCCGATGTCCAGAGCCTGCGCCACGCCTGCGAGTTCGCGGCGTCGCTGTATGCGGACAAGCTGCTAGGCACGGGCGAGCCGGTGCTGGAACACGCCTTGGGCGCGGCCGCCTCCCTCGCCGCGCTGCGGCTGGACGCGGAGACGCGCATCGCCGGCATCCTGTTCGCAGCGCCCCAGTACCTCGCCGACGGCCAGGACAAGCTCGCTGCCGATTTCGGCGCCGGCGTCGCCGGCCTGGTTGCGGGGATTGCCAAGCTGAACCGCCTGCGCGTGCTCACGCGCACACTGGCGGGACAGGAAAGCGGCGCGGCGCATAGCTCGCAGGCCGAGGTGCTGCGCAAGATGCTGCTCGCCATGGTCGAGGACATACGCGTGGTGCTGCTGCGGCTGGCGAGCCGCACCCAGACGCTGCGCTACATGGCGCGCACCTCCGACGACCTGCGCCGGCCCTACGCCCAGGAAACCCTGGACATCTATGCGCCGCTCGCCAACCGCCTGGGCATCTGGCAGTTGAAATGGGAACTGGAGGATTACGCTTTCCGTTACCTCGAGCCCGAACTGTACAAAAAAATCGCGTCCATGCTGGACGAGAAGCGCGTCGAACGCGAGAGCTTCATCGCCGACACGGTCGCCGCGCTGGAGAAAGAATTGCGCGCGAGCGGCATCCGCGCCGAGGTCTTGGGCAGGCCCAAACACATCTACAGCATTTACCACAAGATGCGCGGCAAGGGCCTGGACTTCTCCGAACTCTACGACGTGCGCGCGCTGCGCGTGCTGGTGGATTCGGTGAAGGACTGCTACACCGTGCTCGGCGTCGTGCACAACCTGTGGACGCCGATACCGAAAGAGTTCGATGATTACATCTCCCGCCCGAAAGGCAACGACTACCGTTCCCTGCACACGGCGGTGGTCGCCCCGGACGGTCGCGCGCTGGAAGTGCAGATCCGCACCCACGAGATGCACCGCCATGCGGAACTGGGTGTGGCCGCGCACTGGCGCTACAAGGAAGCGGGTGCTGGACGTCCGGCCACGAAGGCCGATCCCTTCGACGAAAAAATAGCCTGGCTGAGGCAGGTGCTTGCCTGGCGCGACGACGTGGCCGAGTCGGTCAACTGGGTGGAGGAGTTCAAGCGCACTGCGCTGGACGAGACGGTCTACATACTTACACCGCAGGGGCGGGTCATCGATCTGCCGCAGGGATCGACACCGGTGGATTTTGCCTACCATGTGCATACCGATCTCGGCCACCGCTGCCGCGGCGCCAAGGTCGACGGCGCGATGGTGCCGCTCAATTACAAGCTCGCCAACGGGCAGCGGGTGGAAATCACGGCTGCCAAGACCGGGGGTCCGAGCCGCGACTGGATGAACCCGGCGCTGGGTTATCTGCAGAGTTCGCGCGCGCGCAACAAGGTGCGGCAGTGGTTCAACACGCAGGCGCTGGAGGAGACGGTTGCCCAGGGGCGCGCCATCGTCGAGCGCGAATCGCAGCGCGTGGGTACGACGGGCGCCAATCTGGACCACCTGGCGCAGCAGCTGGGCTACGCCAAGAGCGGGGAACTGTTCGCCGCTGCCGGGCGCGAAGAAATCGGAACCAAGCAGCTGCAGACTGCGCTGCGCGACGCGGTGCCGCAGCCGCGCGCGCTGCGCGGGGTCAAGCCTGCCGCAGCGGCACCGGACGCCCTGACGCCCGGCAGGAGCCGGGCGGATGCCAAGGACGGCGGCATACTCGTCGTCGGCATGGACAAGCTGATGACGCAATTGGCCAAGTGCTGCAGACCTGCGCCGCCCGACGCCATTGCCGGATTCGTCACCCGCGGTCGCGGCGTGTCCATACACCGCAGCAGCTGCCGCGATCTGCAGCGCCTGGCGGCGCTGCAGCCGGAGCGCATGATCGAGGCCGGCCACAAAGAAATCGTGTTCCTGCGGCCCCTGCACAGCCATGCCACGGGAAAGAACAGGTACTTTGACG
>JAENXP010000103.1 GCA_016649475.1 Burkholderiales bacterium
GGAGAGGGCTTCAAAGCGGCAGTTGCCTTGCGCGACGCGGCGCGCGCCTCGATCCTCGCCCATTGCGGCGAGCCGGACCTTGCGCGCGAGCGCGTGATCTTCACCAAGGAGGGGTTAGAGCACGTGACGGCGCAATAGGAGCGCACCTGCCGGCTTGAAGCGCTCAGTTCCCGACGAAAACCGCCTTCAGATAACGCGAAAAGAACGCCGTCAGGCCGGCGCGGTTGAGATGATCGGTGTCGAAATAGTAGCGCGGCTCGTCCATTTCCCCGGAGAAGTCGTGGAACGGCACATTATCGGCGGCGAGCAGTTGGGAGATTGCGTCATTGAATGCCGCCTCATGGGGAAGCTGGCTGTAAAATCGGGCGGGCACCGGCATCTTGATCACCACCACCAGCGCATCGTCCTGTCTGGCCAGTGCGATGAGCGTTTCCATGACCGCAAGGTATCGCGAAAAGGCCGCCGGGTCGGGCGCAGCCTCAGGGTAGAGGTATTCGATGCGCTTGCGGTCGGCAGCCGCAGACGGGCGGGCGACGCGATCGAATTTATTCTCGCCTTCCCAGATGTCGGGTTTAAAGCGCTCCCGGTTGTTGATCTTGGAAAAGCCCGTGACGTAATCGAGCACCGCCGTCGCTTGGACGCCTTCATCCAGGCTGTAGCGCAGGAACTGCCAGGCGAGCGCCGGATCGAACGGTGTTCGCCGCAACAGCTTAGCATCCGCGAAGCGGTCTTCATTCCACTGGGCTGAATAGAAGGCAAAGGAGTCGAGCACATAAAGCACGCGGCGCGCGCGATACCGCTTCAGGAAACGCTCAAGGACGAAGCGATTATAGAGCGGGCCGGTGCCCGGCGTTGCCAGATTGAGGATGCGCAGCCCCGTCTCGCGCTCCATTTGGGCGTTGAAATCGGCGAAATCGAGCGGCATGGCATGGGACGCCCCAAGGATCATCCAGTCATAGGCGCGGTCTTCGGCGGTCGCGATCTTGAAGAACGGATTGCTGTCGCCGGTGCGGTAGACGAGCCGCTCCGAAGCATAATATACCGCGCCATAGAGGAGCAGGCCGATGCCAGCGAAGACGAGGGCGGATTTCAGCAGGCTTTTCATTGTCGCTCGCCTCGCGCCTCAGAACTGCATGTAGATGAATTCGCGCGCCTGCCAGCGCCCGAGGATCAGCAGAGCGAAGATCCCCGCATAATAAACGCCCCAGCGCAGCACCAGCGGCGCGGCGGCAAGCCGCTTCCAGATCGAGCGCCGTTCGTCGAGGATCTCGATGACTATCAGCAGGGCAATCAGGCCGAAACCGAGATAGTGCTCGGCTGTGAACGGGTAGCGCGGCAGCAGCGCCACTATCTTTCCGATGCCGGCTGCGATCTTCTGCAGGATCAGGACCGCCTCGCTGACCGACGCAGCGCGGAAGAAGATCCAGGCGATGGCAATCAGGTGGAACGTCACCAGAACCCGCACGATCAGAAGCGGTGTGCTGGCGCTCACCTTCGGCAGGCGGTCGCCAAGCCAACGCCACAGGGGCGCGGTGGCAAGCCCGATCCACTGGTAAAAGCCGTTCAGCGCGCCCCACACCAGGAACGTCCATCCGACGCCATAGCCCAGGCCCGCATGCCACAATCCACTGACGACGAAGACGCTCATCAGATTCGCATAACGTCGTATGCGCCCCGTCCGGCTGCCGCCCAGCGGGATGTAGAGATAGTCGCGGAACCAGCGGCCCAGGGAGATGTGCCAGCGCCCCCCCCAGAACTCCGCGGTGCTGCGGGAGAGATAAGGCCGGCGAAAATTCTCCATCAGCGTGATGCCGAACATAAGCGCTACGCCGATGGCGATATCCGTGTAGCCGGAGAAGTCGCAATAGATCTGGAAGGCAAAGAAATAGACGGCCATCAACAGCTCAATCGGCGAGGCGTAGGCCGCGATTGAGAAGGCGCGATCGACGAGCGGCGCCAGATTGTCGGCGATCACCACCTTCTTGAATAATCCCCAGCCGATCAGCTGCAGGCCGGAAACAAGATTTGCCGGTTCGATGCGCAGCCCGGCGCCGACCTGCGGCAGAAAGGTTGTGGCGCGCTCGATCGGCCCGGCGAGGATCTTGGGGAAGAAGGCCGTATAGAGCGCCACATGGCCGCCATGGCGCTGCGGCGCAATCCGTCTGACATAGACGTCGATCAGGTAGCTGGCGCCGGAGAAGGCGTAGAAGGAAAAGCCGACCGGCGCGGCGACGCCGAGCCGGGGCAGGCCGAAGGTTGTATCCGCCGCCAGCAGCGCGGCGCTGGCGCGCTCAATCTCGCCGGCGACAAAATCGTAGAATTTGAAGGTGACCAGCAGGCCAAGCACGAGGACAAGCCCGACCGACAGCAGCGCGATCCGGACCGGGCGATGCTCGGATCGCCCCATGCCCCCGCCACAGCCATAGATGACCAGAGTGACCGCTGCGAGATAGAGCGCACCGGAGGGCTCGAAACTTGCATAAAACGCATAGCTTGCGATGAGCAGCCACGCCCAGCGCCGTCGCACGGGCAAAGCCGCATGGACCGCAAGGACCAGGGGCAGGAAGAGAAAGAAACCGAGCGAGTTGAACAGCATGCGTTCCTGCCGTCATAGCGTCGGGGTAGGCCGCACCAGCTAATACGATGCGCCGCCGGCGCGCAGTTCCTCAGGCACCAGATCTATCGGAATCGCGCCGTTCAGAACGAGATAACTGGCGAGTGCCTGGCGTTGCTCTGGCGTGATCTTGATCTCGATATGGCTTGGCTTGTTCATGGTGCCGAGCCACGCATCCTGCGTCTTGTCCTGTGTCACCACCACCGTGATGATGTGGCAGAACTGGCAGTTTTCCAGCGCCAGATCGCGACCGTCCAGTGGCAGCACGGCGCTCCAGTCCGCCTTGCCGGGATCCGCCGGGACCGAGCCTTCCGGCAACGGCATGTTGAAGGCGAGATAGTCGGCGAGCGTGGCGATCCCGGTTTCATCAAGGTCGCGCAGCACCGGAAAGTCCGCAGTGCGTTGCATCAGGTAGGCCTCCCACTCCGCGCGCGTGCGTTTGCCGGTGAGAATCTCCCGCACGTCGTTAGCGGGTGCGCCTCTGGCCACCTCGGCCAGCAGCGTCTTTCCGCCTGGAGGAATGAAGGCGAACACGTCCTCGCCCTGGGCGCGCAGCGATCCGGCCAGGACCACGGCGGCCAACGTTATGAAAATACCGATGTGGAAGCGAAATATGCTCATGGTCGGCTCCCGTTGCCTAGAATCGCAGCTCCGCCGGCACGTCCTCGACGCGCATGGGCATGTTAATGGCCGAGTAGCGCGCGAATATTTCGCGCTGCTGTGCGCTCATCTTGATCTCGCGATGGAACGGCGACTCGAACATGTTCAGCCACGCCTGGCCGTCGCGGTCCTGCGTCAGGTGACTGGAAAAAAGCGAGTGGCAGAACTGACACTCGTTCCATGCCAGCTCGCGCCCGTCTGGCGGCAGAGCGGCGGTGGCGTCGCCTTGGCTTTCGGCCTTTTCAAGCGCGCCCTCGGGCAGCGGCATGTTAATCGCGAGATAGGCGGAGATCGTGCGCCGCTGCTGCTCGCTCATGGCGCTCATTTGCCCGGCAAGCGCGTCGCTCCATTCCTCCTCGCTTTGCTGGCTCTGCGTGATCTCACGCAATCGGGCGGCGTCCGGCGGAGTACCCAAGAGCTCGATCAGCAGCGTCTTGCCGCCCTTGGGCATGAACTCATGGCCTTCCTGGCCGAGGCCCGGCGTCAGGGCGGCCAGCGACAAGGCGCCCATAAGGGCAATGATCGATATGGTTCTGGGCATCATGGCTGGCTCATGCCTTTCGCCCTTTGTTGCAGCGAGAAGACCGGCACACTAAGTTCACTCTGCGCCGCTTCTGGGGGGAAGCCGTCGCCGCGCATCAGGTCGATGAGGACCACCGTCGCATCGTCGTAGAACTGCTCATGGCAATTCTCGCAGACCAGCGCCGGGATATCCTCGACGACAACCAGGCGGTCGTTGTGCCAGAAGGCCGAGCGCACGATGTCCTTGCGCAAATTAGCGCTGCCGCATTGCTCACATGTCTCGGGAAGCTGCTGCATATCGTCGGTCACAAATCATACTCCGGACTGTCTGTGGAGATTGCGGGGATATTGCCGGCGGCCGGCCTTTGGCGGCACAGTCCACTCCTTCTTCCCGAGGGCAGGCTTGAATCCTGCCCTCGGGGTCAATGTGACTGTATAAGCTCGGGTTCAGCCGAGCAGCTTCTTGGCCGCGGCGACCACGTGGTCGGCATTCGGCCGCATCCACAAGAACATCTCCGGCGAAGCCGGCGGCGGTGCGTCGGGGAAGGCCACCCGCTTGAAGCGCGCGCCGTCGACATTCTCCGCCACCCGGGCGATCACCTCGGCGCCTGGACACAGTGTGTAGTAGGACTGGTCCACCGTGAGCAGACGCTTGGTTTTCTGCACTGAATTGACCAGGGTCGCGGTGTCCATCGGCTTGAGCGAACGCAAGTCGATGGCCTCGACGCCGGCGCCTTCCTTCTGCAGCTGCTCGGCGGCTTTCATCACCTCGGGCATGCTGGCACCGGAGCCAACGATGGTGATGTCGCCTCCCTCGGTGCGCACCGCGGCCTTGTCGAGCGGCGTTTCGTACTGCTCGTCGGGCACGTCCTCGACCAGGCTACGCAGCCCGGCCGGATACAGATAGACGACCGGGTTCGGATCGCGGATCGCCGAGACCATCATGCCCTTGGCGTCCGTTGGCGTCGACGGGATCACCGTCTTAACGCCGGGGATGTGGGCATAATAGGTGTCGATCTCATAATCGGAGTGCTGTCCGGCGAAACCCGGCGACTGCCCGGTCATCTCCAGGATGAACACCACCGGCATCTCGGCGTCGCCACCGGTCATGTGGCGCAGCTTGCCGGCATGGTTCTGGATCATCTGGAAACACATGCAGTTGCCCTGATAGGGGATGTAGGTGACGGCCTTCGAGCCGGCGAGGCCCGAACCCAGCACACATCCCGCCATCCACATTTCATCAATGCCGGTATTGACCACCCGGTTGCGCCCGAACTCGGTCTCAAGGTTGATCACCGGCATGCCCGGATTGGACGCCACCGGCGGCGTCAACTCGAAGATCCAGATCATGTTCTTGTCCTGACGCATCTCGTACTGCACGGCCTCGAGGACCGAATACATCCAGCTTTTGCGTGCCATTGTCTTAACCTTCCTCTCTTCGCACAAAGGGTTTGCGGCCGGCGCGGGCCGGCCGGGTTGCCGCGTCGCCGCCTATGCCAGTTGGCGGGCGGGGACGGTGCCCTCGACGAAGACGTTCTTGAGTCCATCCTCCGGCTTGCAGAGCGGCTGCTCGTCGGCCCATGCGAAAGCGTCGATGGCTTCCTGCTTGACCGCGGCTTCGGTCTCGTCGGCCTTGGCCTGATCCATCACCTCCCAATTGAGGAGGGTCTTGCGGAAGATGTCGATGGGATCGCGTGCCAGCCATGCGCGCACCTCGCGTTCCGGCCGGAATGAGGTGATCGCCAGCGGATCGTAGCCGAAGGCCCCGAGCACACCGGGCTTTGCGCCGGGCGCACCCCAGTGATTGTAGTAGCGGTAGGTCTTGGCCTCGATCAGCGTCGGCCCTTCTCCGGCGCGCGCCCGATCGACGGCGTCCTTGGCTGCGTTGTAGACCTGCAGCACATCCTGGCCGTCCACCACAACGCCCGGAATCCCATACGGTCCTGCCGCTTCGGCAATGTCTTTCATGGGGCAGGAATAGGAATAATGGGCGTATTGATGATAGAGGTTGTTCTCGAGCACGTAGATGAACGGCAGCTTGAGCAGCGCCGCATTGTTCAGCGCGCCGTGGAAGGCGGGTGTGGCATAGGTGCCGTCGCCGCCGAAATTCACGACGACCTGTTTGCTGCCCCTTGCCTTGATTGCGAAGGCCGAGCCAGCGGCGATCACCGGGCCGGGTCCGATCATGCCGTCGGCGCCCATGAAGCCGACCGACTTGTCGGCGATGTGCATTTCCGCAGCGTAGCCCTTGTTGAGGCCGGTGGCCCGGAAATCGTATTCCGCAGCCATCTTCTTGATGTCGACGCCCTTGGCGATGGCATGTCCGGAAGGCCGGTGGGTGCTGTAGATCAGGTCCACCTCTTCGAACGCGCCCTTGTTCTTCAGCGCCGAACAAACGCCGACGGCGACGGCCTCCTGCCCGGGATAGAAGTGGTTGTAGCCACGATAGCCCGGCTCGGTGAGCATCTTGTCCACCATGGTGCGCTCGAACCAACGGATGCGCAGCATGGTGCTGAATATTTCCGTCAGCTTCTCGGGGGGCAGATCCTTGGCCCAAAAGCCGATTTCGCCGTTCGCCCAGGCGAGTTTACCGCTAAGCGAAACCGCCGCGCCCGCGCCGGCAATAGCCTTCAGGAGTGTGCGACGGGTCGTCGAGGGCGATTGATTTGTATCGGTTGAATCTAGCGAGAAGTCTATATTCTCAGACATAGTAATCCCTCCAACGAAAACTTGGATGATCGTGCGCATAAGGCGCTGATACATGTTGATGGTGAACACGTTAAAACCATTTCGGAGTTTTGTCTTTGACCTGCGTCAAAAATTAACCATTTCTGCATCGCAATAATTTGCTGCGACGCAATAAAAACACGCCGTTCCGGTACGATGACGTCACGATCAGGTCTGCCTGCGCGGTCGTAGAATCGTTGCTGCTGAGCCCCTTAGCCGGATTACTTGTAGGTGTGCCTCGTTTCTGGTTGCTCATTTCGCCGATTGTGGCTGCGGCACGGCCATGTGAAGGTCGCGCGGTGATTTGAGAAACTGCCTCAATTAGAAAGGGCCGTGCAAATGTTGACGCAAATCATCGGGGAAGTTCGGACTTCTGCAAATGGCAGATTTTGTTGATTTAGTCGGGCTTGATTGGTGCGGCAGGTCGTGATTCCGTTCACTCCGGCGAATGACGCACTTTATTCCAGTGTTGACATATTCCTTGTTGTTGCTTTGAAATTCCCTGTTATGGGAAAAGAATTCCCTGTTCCATTTCTTAGGGAATTCACCAACTAAACCACTGAGTTAGCTCAGGTATTCCAGGGAAATCTTGGCGATAAACACGCAATTTCGTGAAATTTCCCTGTATTTTCCCTGTTAACAGGGAAAACGAGCCCAGAGACGAGTTCGCTCAAGGCTGCCTGCACAGCCAGCCAGTCCTGGGTTTTCCGGGCAATTGTAAGGACCTGCGAGAAGCCTTCGACATTTCAAAGGGTTGGCGGGTATTTGGGCCTTGGGGTGCC
>JAENXP010000701.1 GCA_016649475.1 Burkholderiales bacterium
ATCTCGTCCAACTGCCCCTGTAACAGTGCCGGCGGCAGGTAGTGGATGAAGGACTTCTGCTTGCCCCCCTCCTCGTAGTGGACCTTGAGCATGAGACCGCCCGAGGCAGTAAGAACCTCCTCCGGAGTCATGCCATCATTGCCTTCCGCGGCCGGGAAGAGAAAGACCAGCTTGAACGGTGCCTGGGGCGGGATGACATCCGCCGGCAGTTCCGCGGTCGCCATCTCGGAAGGTTGCGCTTCGCCGGCGCTCTCCCCCGGCCGTTCCACGATCAGGGTGAGCTTCAGTTCTTCACCGTGAAGATCCGGCTTGATCACCCCCTCGACCGAACCGATTGACTGATCCTCCGACATATTTACCGCGCCAACCGAGAAGCCCTTGATGCGCACACCCTCAGGCGTGACGGTTGTGGCAAAGACGGAGCGCTCCTCGATCGGGAGACCTTTGTGCTCAAATAACCATGCGATGGGCTCTGAGGTTGAAACAGCGGCGATCTGGGACGGCGTGCTGGCGCGCAAGATGAGGCCGCCGCCCAGCATCAGGCCGCCGCAGATCAGCAAGAGAGCTCCCGCGATAATGAGCATCTGGCTTAGCTCAAATCTCCCTACGCGGGCCAAGGATACCGCGTTTTCGGCGTCAACCCGAGGGGCCAAAGCTGACGCCAGGAGCCCCCGGGCGCGTTCGGCGCCTCCCCTCGCATAATGCCCGGCGACCAGCCCTGCTTTGGCGATCCGGTCAGAGAGCGAGGGCGCAAGCGCATGGGCCTTTGCGGAGATCACGGAGAAGGCCGGGGCGAGCGCCTCGCCTGCCGAGCGCGTGAGCACGTCCGCTTTGGCCGATAGCCAGGGGACGCTGGCCCCGAGCCCACTTCCTATCGAGCGCGAAACATCGTGGGCTCTGGCCGCAAGTCCGCCGACGCAGATCGAAAGGAAATTGCCCACCTGGGGCGAAACAACGTGGACCTTGGCTGCGATCCGCGAGAAGCCGGCAGAGAACATGATCCCGATCGAGACAGCGAGAGAGCGCGCCATTCTTCCGGCAGTGAGCAAACCGCGCCAGACAGCCCCTGCCACCTGAAGCACGAGGTCGCGGAGCCGGGCGCCCACCCAGGCCACGCCGCTTGCAGCCAATCCATCAAGGTAATTCAGGCCGGCGATGATCTTGCCGACCAAGAGCCAAAAGGCCGAACGCACGGCCAGCACTGAAGCCGACACCCCGTTCCTGACCGAACGCGCCGCCGCCTGGCGCATAAGCCGGCGCTTCGTCCGCTTCTGCTCTCGCCGCTCGAGGGACTCTTGGCGCCCCCGTTGGCGTTGCAGCCAGCGGTCATGCCGATCCCTATCCGCTTGAACGGCCGCCGTTTGAACTTTGAGCCAGCGCTGGTGGTCGTGGAGATCTTCTTTCGCCGAGACAAGAACTTCGCCCGACCTGACCACCGTTTCCTTGACGACGGCAACGGCGGCCTCGAACGCAGCGACGGTCTCCCCGTCGGAATCCTTGTCCTGCGGCGGCCATACGCGTTTCTCACGCATCGGACTGACCATGCGGAGCGGCTCCCCTAAAAACCAAGTCCATGGCGAGCCTCATGTGGCACAAGACTCATAACCACAGCGCCTCCAGGGGGGACCTTTACACGCTGCCGGACGAGGCTCCCGGTCCCCGCCGTGGAAGCCTTAAGGCCGCACAAGGCTGCCGAACGTCCTTACCGCTCCCGGCGAGGACACGGAGACGGGGAAACGCCGGGAAACGGGCGGCAATGCGTGGCTGACAACTCTGCGCCAACCGTCACATTACCGGCCAAACCCCTAACGGCCTATCATTTTATCGCTTTATCCGGCGAACGGCGAGTGTCGTGGCGCCTTTACCACGCCTGGGCGCCCCCCTGGTTTCCGGCGTCCCCCGCTCCCACCTTTCTTGCGACATACCCTTTCGGCACTCTCCGCAAGACCACATTGGAGCAGATCCCGTGACGGAGCCTTTGCACCTCCTCTGCCGCGCCCTCAAGATCGGAGCGCTCGTCGCGCTTCTCGTCGTCCCCGTAGGC
>JAENXP010000841.1 GCA_016649475.1 Burkholderiales bacterium
GCCTGCCCCAGCTTGTACGCCCTGCCGGCTGACTTTTCCGCGCGCGCGTAGCGGCCCTCGAACATGGTCTGCAGGGCGGCAAGCAGCGCTGCGCGCCCCTTCGCATCGCGGCGGCGCAGACGGAAGTCGTGCACATACAGCGGCAGGCGCAGGGTGTGCGTGACCATGCGCAACAACATATAGCCAAGCACAAATGCGGCAAGCAGGAGCAGGATGGCCAGGTTGAGGGAAAGATCGGCGCGATAAGGCGGAAAAACGAGAATGGCATAACCGTCATTCAGGTGCGTGGCGAGCGACAAGCCTACCGCCAGGGCAAACACCGCCAGCACCCATATCAGCCCGCGCATTTCAATCTCCTCCCGCTGCGCTCACCGCTGGGCCTTTTCTTGCGACACCTTGAAGTTGCGCACTGCGGCCAGGCTGGCTTCGATGGTCGGCAGCTCGACGGCGATGCTGCTCGCCGCAAGCTGTTTCAGGCTGGCCAGCGCCGCGGCGGTATTCCTGGCCCGGGTACTGTAATAACGCGTTATCCATGCTCGCGCGGTCTCCAGGTCGGCGCGGAACCGCGTTGGGTCGCGCGCCAGCAGAGCCTGCCGTGCATCGAGCAGTCGCAATTGCAGATTCTGGCGCAGGAAATAGGACTGTTCCGGCGACAGCAGCGCCGCATCGGGCTCGTCCAAGATGCGTATGCGTACCAGTTGCTTTATTTCATTCCAGATTTCGGTCAGTACGCGTCGCCAAACGGGGTCCGCGCCGGCGGGCGTGGCCGGCGCGATGCCCTCATTCATGCGCTCGTCGAAATGCAGCGGCAAGCTGTCGACGCCGGCGATCAACTGGTCGAGGCGCAGCGCCATCCCGGTGATATCCAGACTGGGGGCGGCTTTCAGGTGCTCGATGTCGCGGTTAAGCACGCGTCGCAGCCCGATGAACTGCGGCCGGTCCGGGCGCGCCAAACGTCCCTCCGCCGTGCGCAGCGCCAGCAATGCCGCGTGCACGTTTCCGGTGAGCTGCAGTTGCTGCGAGGCCAGGGTGAGCATCTGCTCGATCTCGGCGAGCGCCCACTCGTCGCGGCTGCGCGACAAATCCTGGTACAAGGATTCCAGCGCCACCTGCTGGCTCTGCGAGTCCGCGATCCTGTTCTCGAGCACGCTCAACTTGCCCTGCGCCTCGCGCGCACCTTCCAGCGCCTGCTTCGCCAGCATCCTGCTCTCGTCGGCTGTACTGTCGCTCGAGCGCAGGCGCTGGCCCAGTTCCGCGCGGATGGCGTCGATGCGGTTGCGCGTGTCATACCACTGCCAGCAAACCACGGCGACTGCAGCCAGAAGCACCAGTATTACCGGCAGGCGCCAGTTGCCCGCCCGTGGTTCGCGCTCGCTGCGGCCGCTGGGCTCCTCCGGTTGCGCGGCCGCTATCGGCTCCGCTTCGGGCTGGACGGATTCGGCGTCGCTATCGTTCATGGGCGTTGGTCAATAAGCATTCGATTGTCACACTTTAGCAAAAAAAGCGGTCATGCCTGCGACCAGTCCCTCGTCGCCTGGTCCGGTAAGTACCACGGTCTGCACAC
>JAENXP010000496.1 GCA_016649475.1 Burkholderiales bacterium
CCGCCACGCCGATGCTGACCGTCACGAAGCGGTGGGGCGAGCTGGCATGGGAGATTTGCTGGTCGTATACGGCCTCGCAAATCGCTCGGGCCACGTTGCTCGCACCATTGAGATCAGTGTCAATCAACAATACCGCCAGTTCGTCGCCCCCATAACGTGCCGCAAGGTCCGTTGGACGGTGAACGCAGGCAGAAATGGCAGCGGCCACGGCTTTCAGGCAATCGTCGCCGGCCAGGTGTCCGTAGGTGTCATTGAATTCCTTGAAATGATCAACGTCGATCAGCAATAGCGCAACTGGATACTCGCTGCGGATCGCCCGCTGCCATTCGGAAACAAGCACCAGGTCGAAATGACTGCGATTGGCAATGCCAAGTAATCCGTCGGTTTGCGCGAGAACCGTCAATCGCTGGTTGGCAAGACGTAATTGATCATTGATCAGGTCAAGCTCGGCTGTTCGGTCCACGACGCGCTGTTCCAGCTGCTGGTTGGCGCTCACCAGGTGGCCGTTGAGGCCGGTCACGACTTGATACAGGTTGGCAATTGCGTTGAGCAGTGATTTGGTGCTGCGGCTGGTTTCGGCGCCTTCCGATAGATAGGCTTGTTCCGGCGCGTCACCGGCGGCGATCCGGTGGATCTGCCGGGCCATGGTCTGGTCCATTCCGAGAATGTGGTGCCCGAGCCAGGCGATCAGGAAATCAATGATCGACTGCGGGTGTTCGGCCAGCGTATGGCGCATGCTGGCAAGCGCTTCGACCTGAGCGATAAAATCGGCATGGGCCTTGAGGTGGGCGTCGATGTGGGTCGTCCAGAGGTGGGCTTCGCGCATCAGTCTGGTTTCTTCGGCGAAGTGATACTTGGAGTATTCAATCAGGTGCGTGAAGAGCGCGTCGATGGCAGGCTTGTCGCCCCAGGAGCCTCTGGTAATTGCGGCGCTGAGATTGTTGAACAGGTCGACCAGGGAGTGATGCTGGGCATCGACCGATTCGATTCCGGTTATGAAATTACTGTCCCAGACAAAGATGCTAGGCTGTTGGTTCAATTGTAATCCCTTGGAATTGAAGAAAACATAGTAAGATATTGCCGCTAACTAATAAATGGAGAAGAGCATGGAACTGGGTTCAATGACCGTGGAACAGTTGCGCAAGCTGCAGGTCTCTGCCGCCGAAGAACTTAAGAAACGGGAAAAGGCCGAGAAACGCAATGCGCTAAAGGCAATTCGGGAATTGGCCGAAGCCCGCGGCTTCTCGCTCGATGAACTGATGGTGGACAAGCCGGCACGCGCCCAGCGTACCAAGGGCGTCGCCAAGTACCGCAATCCCGCCGACGCCAGCCAGACCTGGACCGGTCGTGGCCGCAAACCGGTGTGGGTACTCAACTGGCTGGCCGCGGGCAAGTCCATCGAAAAGCTCGCGATCTAGGTCAGGTCCGAGGCGCTGCGTTGGCAGCGCCTGAGACGATCTGCAGGGCCAGGGCCTCGGCGACGCGAATGCCGTCGATTGCCGCCGACATGATCCCGCCCGCCTGGCCGGCACCTTCGCCGGCCGGGTAGAGCCCGGCGGTACTCACGCTTTCACAATTCTGGTCGCGAGGGATGCGCACGGGGGAAGAAGTGCGTGTTTCCACCCCGGTCAGAACCGCGTCGGCCATGCTGAATCCGGGAATCGAGCGCTCGAACGCGGGAATGGCCTCGCGGATGGCGGCGACCGCGTACTCCGGCAGGCAGCCGGCGAGGTCGCATGGTTTTACCCCCGGCTGGTACGACGGGGCTACCGCGCCCACCGATTCTGACGCTCGCCCGGCGAGGAAATCGCCGACGCGTTGCACTGGCGCACAGTAGTCGCTGCCCCCGAGCTCGAAAGCGCGCCGCTCCCAGTGGCGCTGGAATTCAATGCCGGCGAGCGCGTCGCCCGGGAAATCATCCGGGGTGATCCCGACCACCAGTGCGGCATTCGCGTTGCGTTCGGCGCGCGAATACTGGCTCATGCCGTTGGTGACGACGCCGCCGTCCTCGGACGCCGCGGCCACCACCTGTCCACCCGGACACATGCAGAAACTGTAGACGCTGCGGCCATTGGCGCAGTGATGAACCAGTCGGTAATCGGCCGCACCCAGCAGTGGATGTCCGGCGCTGGCGCCGAAGCGGGCACTGTCGATCAAGGCCTGCGGGTGTTCGATGCGCAAGCCGATCGAAAATGGCTTGGCTTCGAGGCGCACCCCGCGCGCCGCGAGCAGGGCGAAGGTGTCCCGCGCGCTGTGCCCGATTGCCAGGATGACGTGGTCGCTGCGGATGACCTCGCCATTGTCCAGGGTCACGCCGCGGATGTGCCCGCGCTCTGGGCCGCCTGAGCCTGCCGCCGGGGGATCCATGATCAGGTCTGCGACCCGGCTTGAGAAGCGGAACTCGCCGCCAAGCGTCTCGATCTGCGCGCGCATGCTCTCGACCATTTTGACCAGTCGAAAAGTGCCGATGTGCGGTTTGCTCACGTAGAGAATTTCTTCCGGCGCACCGGCAGCCACGAACTCGGCGAGCACCTTGGCGCCGTAATGCCTGGGATCGCGGATCTGGGTCCAGAGCTTGCCGTCCGAGAAGGTGCCGGCGCCGCCCTCGCCGAACTGGACGTTGGATTCGGTCTGAAGTTCGCCGCGTCGCCAGAATCCCCAGGTGTCCTGCGTGCGCTCGCGCACCGCACGGCCACGCTCCAGGACGATGGGCGCGAGCCCCATCTGCGCCAGCAGCAGCGCGGCCAGGAATCCGCAAGGACCGGCACCGATGATCAGCGGCCGGGAAACTCCCGCTGGCAGTCGAATCTCGCCTGGGGCGGCGCGCCGCAGAACGAATTGGTAGCCCTCGTCGGGGGCGGCCGAGACATTGCGATCTCCGGCGAGCCGTTCCAGCGTCGCGGCGTCGTCGGGCGTGGCAACATCGATCGTGTAGGTAAGCATGATCGCGCTTCGTTTGCGGGCATCGTAGCCGCGTCGCGCAATGCGCCAGTCCCCCAGTTGCTCCGCAGCAATGCCGAGGCGCTTTGCCAGTGCTGCCGGCAGGGCGTCGGGCAG
>JAENXP010000723.1 GCA_016649475.1 Burkholderiales bacterium
GAGAAAGAAAAAATATATTTCGGCCGGCGCACTTCAGTCTGCCGGGTGGCGTATGCGCGGCGTTTGTTGCGTTTCTTGGCGGCCTTTGCGTTTAAAATCCCCATATGGACTTCGATGTCGTGATCGTCGGCGCGGGACTGGTCGGCGCGAGTTTCGCCCGGGCCTTGCGCGGCGCCGGTCTCAGGCTGGCTCTGGTCGAGGCGCAGGCACCGCTTCCCGGTGGCGCACTTTGGGATAGCCGCATCTACGCCATCAGCCCCGGCAGCGTCGCATTCCTGCAGACTCTGGATATGTGGAAACGGCTGGACCAGGGCCGCGTCTGCCCCGTGTACGAAATGGACATCCACGGCGATGCCGCCGACGCGCGGCTGCGGTTTTCGGCTTACGAGGCGGGCGTGTCCGAACTTGCCGCCATCGTCGAGAGCCGCCATCTGCAGTCGGTGCTGTGGCAGGGGCTGGAGCATCAGCACGATCTCGAACTCATTTGCCCGGATCAATGCGTGGCGCTGCAAATGGGGGAGGACGCGGCCGAACTCACCCTGGCGGGCGGGCGCACCCTGCGCGCCAAGCTGGTGGTCGCCGCCGACGGCATGCATTCCTGGGCGCGCAAGAGCGCGGGGATCGAAGTCAGCGAGAAATCCTACGGGCAGATGGGCGTGGTGGCGAATTTCGCCTGCGCGCGGCCGCACCACAACACCGCTTTCCAGTGGTTTCGCGGCGATGGCGTGCTGGCTTATCTGCCCTTGCCCGGCGAGCGCATGTCCATCGTCTGGTCCACGCCCGATGCGCACGCGGCGGAACTCCTTTCCCTGCCGCCCGCGACGTTCTGTGCGCGCGTCGCCGAGGCCGGCCAGAACACGCTGGGGGATCTCGATCTGCTCTCTCCCGCGATGCGCTTCCCGCTTGCGCGCATGCGCGCCGCTCGCCTGGCCGCCCCGCGCATCGCCCTGATCGGCGACGCCGGCCACGTATTGCACCCGCTGGCGGGTCAGGGGGTGAATCTGGGCTTTGGCGACGCCAGGGAACTGGCCGGCGTGCTGCTGCAGCGCGAACCGTTTCGCGATCCGGGCGAAATCCGGCTGTTGCGGCGCTTTGAGCGCGCCCGCGCCGAAGATATACTCGCGCTTGGCCTGGTGACCGACGGGCTGCAGCGGCTGTTCGCGGCGCCCGGCGGCGCGCTGGCCAAATTGCGCAATACCGGATTGAACTTAACCAATGCCCTGCCGGTCGTAAAGAACCTGCTTATCCGCCGCGCCCTGGGCTGAAGCCCCGCATTCGAACCCGTTGCAAAGTGAATTTGCAACTGCTAAAGGAAAATCATGTTGAAACACAAATTGGCGCTGTTCCTGGTCTTGCTCGCCCCTCTCATGGCCCAGGCCGCGGAACCCGCGGGCAAGCTCACCACCGAGAACATCATCAAACGCACCATCGAAGGCAGGTTGGGCGGGGCCAAGGTCGAAGCGGTGACCAAGACGCCTTACCTCGGGCTGTACGAAGTGCGCGTGGAGAGCGAGATCCTCTACACCGACGAAAAGATGAACTACATCTTCAGCGGCAACATCATCGACGCCAAGAGCATGCAGAACCTGACCGAGAAACGGCTGCGCGAGCTGTCCGGCATCAAGTGGGAGACACTGCCCTTGAACGCCGCGGTCAAGACGGTGCGCGGCAGCGGCAAGCGCATGCTGGCGGTTTTCTCCGATCCCAACTGCCCTTACTGCAAGCGTTTCGAGAAAGACCTGGCCAAGGTTGACGACATTACCATCTATACTTTTCTGTACCCGATTCTGTCGCAGGATTCGCACGACAAATCGAACGCGGTCTGGTGCGCCCCCGACCAGGCCAAGGCCTGGCGCGAGCTGATGCTCAACGCGACGGCGCCGGCGGCGGCGCGCTGCGAGACGCCGATCGAGAAGAACCTCGAGTTCGGACGCAAGTACCGCATCAGCGGCACGC
>JAENXP010000659.1 GCA_016649475.1 Burkholderiales bacterium
GGCTGATTTTCACCATGCCCCATGCCTTGTCGCAGAGCACCAGATAGATCACCTGCAGCTTGTTCCTTACCGCGGTCTCGATTTCCTGCGGATGAAAGCCCATCGCGCCGTCGCCGATGATGCACACCACCTGCCGCTCGGGAAACGCCACCGCGGCGCCGAGCGCCTGCGCCACCCCTGCGCCGAGCATGCCGAACTTGAACGTCGACAGCAGCGTATTCGGCACGCGCATCTGGTGATAGAAGCTCGCCCAGATGGTGGTGTTGCCGCCGTCGGCCACGAGGATCGCGTCGTCGGCAAAAAATTCGCGGCACACGCTGGCGACATGCGCCGGGTTCATCGGCGCCGAGCGATCCGCGAGCGCGCGGTCCCAGCCCTTGCGGTCGCGCTGCTTGGCCTCGTTGTAGCGCGCGATGTTCCTCTGCCGCGCATCGGTGCGAATTTCAGCCTTCCGCGCCGCAAGACGCAGCGCGAGCGCCGACAGAAACAGCCTGGCATCCGCAAGGATTGCGAGGTCGGCGGGCTTGTTCATGCCGAGCATCTCGCCGTCCGCGTCGACCTGGATCATTTTCTGTTTCGACGGATGGCGCCAGTAAGGCGCCTTGCCCCACCAGTCGGTCTCGCCCAGGCGCGTGCCCAGCGCCAGCACCAGATCGGCGTCGTTGCGCGCCAGCTGGTTCAGCTTGACGTGGATCATCGGCAGCGCGAGTTCCGAGGTCTCGGACAGCACGCCGCGCGCGGACCAGCTGGTGGTTACCGGCGCGCACAGGAGTTCCGCCACCTGGCCCAGCTCCGCGTAGGCGGCTGCATGGATGATGCCGCTGCCGGCGTGGATCAGCGGCTGCTCGGCCGCGATCAGCATGTCAGCCGCGCGCTCGACCAGTTCGGGCGCAGGCGCCGTCGGGGCAGTGCGGCGGTACTGGTGCGGCGCCCAGTACGCCGGCTCGGCCTTCACCTTGGTATTCATGATGTTCTCGGGCACGTCGATGTGCACCACACCCGGCCGGCCTTCCCAGGATTTCCTCAGCGCCATGCGCACGAGTTCCGGAATGCGCTCGAACGAGGAAATCACGCAGCTCCATTTCGCCATTTTCGCGATCACGCCGGACTGGTCGAAATACTGGTAGCTGCCGCCGCGGTCGGGATAGGCGATGCCGGGGCGGCGACAGGAGCTGACTACCAGCACGCGGTTGCCCTCGGCCTGCTCCACCGCGATGCCGGGCAGTGCGTTGGCCACGCCGGGACCGTTCGATGCCATGCAAACGCCGAGCTTGCCGCTCAAGCGCGCATACGCCCCGGCCATGTGTACTGCGCTGGTTTCGTGGCGCGGCGTGACGAGGTCGATGCCGTGGCTGCGCAGGCTGGCATAGAAGCCGAAATAAGTGCCGTCGATAATGCCGAAGACCTTCTGCACCCCCTCGGCCTGCAGCATCCGTACGATGACTTCGCCACCGCTGATTTCGGCCATGCGCTTCCCCCTTTTCGTTCCGTTATGCGCCAGGCAATGGTACCTTGGATTGACCATGCGCGGCCGCGGAGCCACGCGATGATGCGCGCCGGGTTCTTCAGCTGCGCTGCGCCGCCGGGACTGCATGCTCTTTCATCGGCAGCAGCCAGGCGAGCACCGCGCACTGCGCCGCGGCGATCAGCCCGAAGGCGAGCACGTAGCCGTCGGGCGAGTAGCGGCCGTCAACCAAGGCGAAACCGCGCAGCACCACGCCGACCCCGAGCTGGAACAGGAACGAGACGAAAAAAAACGCCACGTTGGCGGCCGTATTCACGCGACCGGTCATCTCCGGCGGAAAATTCCGCGTGAGCAGCGCGTAAGCGAGCGCGGCCGAAATGGTGGAGAAACCGTACACCATGAGCAAGGGCATTTTCACTGGCACGAGGTCGAAAGCGATCGCGATGTACGCGGCCACGCCCATCGCGGTGCCCAGCTTGTACAAGCCCAGCCGCGACACGCCGCGGTCGGCCAGAAAATCGGCGAACCAACCGAAGAACAGCGCGCCGATCGCATACGCGAGCGCGGTGGCGAACATGTGCGCGGCCATCGCCGGGCGCGACAGGCCGCCGACATCGGTAAGCCACGGCGCAAGCCACAGTCCCTGCATCGCCTGGTAAGCGCCGTGGCAGACCATCAAGGGCAGACCGATGCGCCAGAACGA
>JAENXP010000196.1 GCA_016649475.1 Burkholderiales bacterium
CAGATATGCGCTATGAGGGATCGCGGTTTGTACTGCACCAGCACATATATTGACGAAATGTCCGAATTTACGAGATTGCTGAGCACAAAATCGACGATCCGGTAGTCGTGTGAGAACGGCAGTGCCGGTTTCGCATGCTCGGCAGTCAGCGGATGGAGCCGCGTACCATTGCCGCCCGCCAATACCATTGCGAGGATCTTCATGAGATCGCACGCTTTGCGTCATTCTTTTCGTACACAGAAGCAGAAACAGGAATGTGCTTCTTCGATTTTCGCTGGAGAACCGGATAAGGTATTTGCTCAACCATGCCACCGGATGCATGCAACGCGTTGATGATCTTGGTAACGTCGGCCATTCGGGGTCTCCTTGTTCTAGGACGCGCATCCCTGTCGGATCGCCTGATCCAGTTCAGCCTGCACACACGGGCCGTGCGAATAGATTCATTCCTGCTGGCCGCATCCCGGTTTAGTGAGGGCAGCCGATCGAAGGAATTCTCGATTCGGAAAAACGCTTACGCTTGGGAGCCATCCGCTCGGATGGAAGAAGACTCGACGGAAAGCTCGGGGGCGATGAAATTTGAGAACCGGACTCACATCCGCGGCCATCTTTGCTCTCCTGCCAGCATCGTTAGTGGAAAGTGAATAAAAGGCTTTACGTAAGAAATGCATGATCAGCTTCAGGGAGCCCAAAACAGATCTTCAATGGACTGCGGCCGCTAGTTCCCAGATTACTCGCAGTTCGCCATTGGCTACAGCAAACACCCTACCTTTTCTACAGAAAAGACCCTACACGCTAGTATCAATTTTGTCAATGCGAATGACATTTAGTCGCATAGATCGCCCCGCGTTGAACCCTGACCGGCCACTTATCGGAACGCTTTGCATATCGCGGTCCAAATCGCTGCAATGATCACATGCCGGTGCTGGCGTGTTTTTGCACAAGGCGCGAATGACCAGATTGAGGTCGATATCGCCACTTCAGATTTTCCAGGATCGGCCGCTCAAATCTGAAGCGCCGACTGCCTCTTTCGCAAATCGTCAGTGGCCAAATTGATTGGCCGAACTGCTGTCGCAGATTCAGTGGAGCTGGGGCCTCCTTCGGTAGGAGATATCGGCCGTTCAGCAGGGGAAGAATTGCGTTTCCTGAGCGTCTCTTGCTTGCCGATAGGGTGAATTTCCTGTTGAGCGCTAAACCGGCCACTGGCAAATCCTCGCCTTTTTCCAAGGTCGCTTGCGAGTACTATGCGCAACCGCCGTGCGCTGGCCATCACAGCCGCTGGGAGGAAGAAGAAACCGCCACGACGAATGGCTGGTCTTTGGAGGAATATTGCCGACCTGCAGCATGAACCAGCCAACTGCCCTTGATCCACCTTATGTGCAGCTCCACAATGCGCTAAGTTCTTTCCGGGTCCGCTTTGCAGTAAATTGCCGGGACCTGGCATGGTTGCCATTGGTCAAGAAGAGGAGCAAACGATGAAAGGCATAGCCCTCCGGAAAATTCCTGTCGCAGTGGTCACGGGCGGCGCACGGGGCATAGGGCTGGCTATCGCCGAATGGTTTCTCACGCACGGCCATCGCGTCGTACTGCTCGACATCGACCGCAGACAGCTTGCGAAGACCGCCCGCGCCCTCGGCGATTCCGCACGCGTGATGGCCGTCGGCTGCGACGTTTCCAACGCGAAGCAGGTGAAGTCGGCCGTGAGCCGCGTGGTGAAGGGGTTCGGGCGCATCGACGCCCTGATCAACAATGCAGGCATCGCCGTGTTCAAGCCCGTCCTCGAGACCTCGCTCAAGGAGTGGACCCAGGTGCTCTCCACGAATCTCTCCGGCCCGTTCATCTGCACTCAGGCCTGCGTGCCGGTGATGCTGCGCTCGGGCGGGGGGAGCATCGTGAACATCGCCTCGATCTCGGGGCTGCGCGCGAGCGCGCTGCGGGTCGCGTACGGCACCAGCAAGGCAGGTCTCATCCACCTCACCAAGCAGTTGGCGGCGGAACTCGGCACCGTCGGCATACGCGTGAATTGCGTCGCGCCGGGCCCCGTGGAAACCGCCATGGCCAAACTCGTCCACACGGCCGCAATCCGGCGGGACTACCACGACTCCATACCGCTGAACCGCTACGGCACGATGGAGGAGATCGCCGATGCGGTCGGGCACCTGTGCAGTCCGGCCGCGAGCTACGTGAACGGGCAGACGCTCGCGGTGGACGGCGGGTTCGACGCGACCGGCATAGGTCTGCCGACGCTGCGCAGGAACGCGGGCGCCAAGGGGCGCAGGTAAAGGGAACGCTACCCGTTAAACAATAAGCAACAGGCAGCGTTGCTGCTGCGCCCGCGCGTCATCCAGGCGGCCGCATTGGCCATGGCCGCAGGCCGTGCCTGCAAGGACTCCAGAGTACCGGATCAAGGCGCCAGCTCGCGTTCGATCGTCTCCAGCAGCGAGTCGTAGCGGGGCGACCAGGCAAGTTCGCGCCGCGCGCGCGTGGCGCGCACCCGGCTGTTGGAACCGTAGGTGTAACTCGCTGCGCCCTCGCCGAATTCCGCGATGGCTTCGTCCATCGACATCGCTTGCGTGCTCCCGTCATAGCCCAGAGCGCGGCTGATCGCCGCGCACACCTGGCGCATCGAATGCTCGCCGTTCTCCGCAAAATACGCGGCGCCGGCGGGCGCATGCGCGAGTATCCGCAGGTACAGATCCGACAGGTCGTCGATGTGCACGTTGGACCAGATGTTCTCGCCGCGTCCGACATGGCGCGCCACGCCGAATTTCTTCGCCAGCGCGACCAGCCGCGGAATCTGGATGCTTTCGCGGTGTGCGCCCCGTCCGGTGCCGTAAATCAGGCTGGGGGAAACCACCACGGCGCGCACGCCATCTGCTGCCGCGGCAAGGACGCGCTGGTTGACGGCCACGCGCGCTGCGCGCCCCGGCCCCGGCTGGAATGGCGTCTCGTCCTCGTACACCTTGTCGCCCGGCTCGCCCCAGGCCCGGTCACCGACGATGCTCGATCCGCTCGTCTGTATGAATGCCTTGCCGCTGCCCGCGAGCGCCGGCAGGATAGCCTCGATTGCCGCCATGTGGTCCGCATCTGCCGCGTTGATGACGGCATCGGCGTCGCGCGCCGCGCGCATGAGGATGTCGCCATCGTCGAGCGTGCCCAGCACCGGGTCGATGCCGAGCGCCTGCACCTGCCCGGCTTTTTGCGCGGACCGAACCAGCCCGAGGACGTGGTGGCCGGCGGACAGCAGGCCCGCCGCCACGGATCCGCCGATGTATCCCGAGGCGCCAATGAGGAATACCTTCATCCCGTTCCCCTGCCCTGGTTCAGGCAGCGCGCTTACGCACTCAACCGATGTGCTCGCGGAAGAACGCCAGCGTGCGCTCGCGCGCGAGTTTTGCGCTCGCCGCGTCATAGGAGCCGCGCTGATCGCAATTGAAGCCGTGCGGGGCCGGGTACAGATGCACGGTCTGCGTCGGATGGGCTGCGGCGAGCTTTTTCACGCTCTCGACCGAAATGTGCTCATCCTTCTCCCCGTAGTGCGCCATCACCGGGCACTTCGGTTTCTCGGCGATGGCCTCGTCGGTCGTGCTGCCGCCGCCATAGTAGGGCGCCGCGCAGGCCAGGCCGGGCAAGCGCGCGGCCGCCATCCAGGTGATGTATCCGCCCCAGCAATAACCGACGATGCCGACTTTGCCGGCTTGCGCCGCCGCCTTCACCGCGGGTTCGACATCGAGCAAGGCCGCCGCTATGCCCGCCTTTTCCTTGAGTGCACGCCCCTTCGCGATGTCCTCAGGGGTGTAGCCTACTTCGAAGTTGCGTTCGAGCCGGTCGTACATCGCCGGCGCGATCGCGAGATAACCGTCGGCCGCGTAGCCGTCGGCGACCGAACGGATGTGGCTGTTCACGCCGAAAATCTCCTGGATCACGACGACGGCGCCGCGCGGCTTGCCGCCGGGGTCGGCGCGGTATGCAGACAGCTTGTGCCCGTCGCTTGCGACGAGTTCGATGAATTTGCCCATGGATGCCTACTCCCTTCCAAATGTTAGATATTCAATCCATATTCTTTTCGCGCATCGGGACTAGGGCAGCGGTTTGCCGCCCATCCAGCGCGGTCGAGCGTAGGAGATTGCGCCTGCGCCCGGCCTATTGCAATGAACGCGGCGGCGACGCGCGTTCAGGACGGATCCAGCCGGCGCAGCACGTGCCGGCGGTTGCGCGTGTAGGGCCGCACCTCGGCTGGCCAGCGACCGGCATCGACTGCCTTCGCCCACGCCTCGCTGGTGAGCACCTCAGCGCTTTCGAGTTCGTAGATCGCGCTGTATTTCGGCTCGCCTTCGGCGACCAGCGTCTTGATCTCGCCGCCGATGAACATTTTCAGCGGCACCAGTGTCATGCGCCGCGCCGAGACCACGCCCGGCACCTTGCGTATGAGCGGGATGTGCTCGGTGTCGTACACCTCGTTGAACACCGCCTCCCTGTCCGGATCGACGTCCATGCTGGCGGTAAACACGAATTTCGCCTGATTGGCCATAGCAATGCTCCTTGAAAAAGTGGCTTGATGGGGTGAGAGGCAGGTTCCCGGTATTGGGCAAGCCGCTCAATCAATTCTCGTCCTGTTTGATCGATGGGGCGGGATTGTCGCGGATGACGTCCATGTGGCCCTGGTCATAGCTCTTCGCGCGCAGGTCCTGGATGCGCTCGTCGACCCATGCCTCGTCGACCGTCGCGGCGCGAAATATGAGGAAATGGATCATCAACACCAGGCCCCACACGACGAGCGGCCAGAATGCCCACCACGGCGCGCCGGTGTAGATGTTGATTGCCGTCAGCGCGCCGTTGCCCAGGACGAAGGCGTACAGGTGCCGCCTGAATGCGCGCCCGGCGAGTGTCCGGGCGGCAGTTGCCGGCGCCGTGGCGGCTTCGGGCGCGTTCATGCCGCCGCACTCAGATTTGTCCATGGGTTTGCGCGAGCGTCGGATAGGCGCGCGCGACCGCCTGCAGCCGCCAGCAGTAGCCGACCCAGAGCACCATGGCCGCCAAGAGCAGCGTCTTGTCGCCGGTGCCGAGATTGGGATGAAAACCGAACAGCGCGAAATACAGCAGCGCAGCCAGCGGCGCACTGGCGCAGTACAGGGCCGCCCCGATGCTGCAGGTCGCCCCCAGCAGTAAGGCCGCGCAGACCTGGGTGAAAGCGAACAGCGAAACGATGCGCGTATCGCCGTGCGGCAGATCGGGCAACAAGGACAGGAGCGCAATCAGGGCGAACAGCACGCCGGTGATTACGGCGTAGAACAGCATTTCGTATTCCGCCTGCCGGCGCGTCATGCGCGCGACCGGCACAAGATAGGGCGTGCGCCCTTCGTCCCAGACGTATTTGCGGTAAAACTTTTCCATGTCCATGGCGCGGATCGCAGCCGGCGTACTTAGTTGCCGGTCAGGATTTTCGAAGTGCGCTCGCGCAGCAGGTCGTCGGGCGGGGCAAGCGTATCCATGCTGTCTTCGAGTTTGACCCGCGCCTTGCCCTCGATCTTCATGCCTGCTTCCTCCGGCCATTCCAGCGTCATCAGCGGGAAGCGCCGCGCGCTATCGCCGAACAGCACCAGCACCACCTGCAGCCAGACCGAAATGCCGGCCACCGCCGCGAGGACGAGGCCGAAAACGAGCACGCTCTTGATGATCCAGCG
>JAENXP010000649.1 GCA_016649475.1 Burkholderiales bacterium
AACGGCGGTACCCGGGGTGCCTCGTCATTCATCGGCAATCCGATCGGGCTGATATCGCGCAGGCGTGACAGTTCACCGAACACCTCGACAATGCGGGCTGCGCACTCGCTGGCGTCTTCCGGCGACATTTTGCGCACTGATGCGCAAACGGCGCTTTCGCCACGGAGTGGCGTGACACGATGCATCGATAGCCGCAGGTCGGCGAACGCCTGTTTCATGGCAATGGGGAGCTCGTCTTCGTCGATATCACCAAGATTTTCTTCGTAGGCCTTGATAAGTCGTTGTTTTATATGGCCATGCCCGGCAAGCACGGTCAGTGCCGCTTGAAAGCGATCTACGTGGTTTGTCATTGCGACTCCAGCGTTTTATTTTTATTAATGCCACCCGTCCTCTCGGTGGCTTGTTTACGCTTTTCGTAATTCTTGGATCTGACGGCTTCCTATGGTCCTCGCGGCCCCTGCAAAGGCCCGGCAAGTCCCTTTGGCTCCATATCTATCAGAACCTTGCGCAGCTTTTATATAACAGACTTTCGGAACCGCGCGCAAGTGGGAAAACCCCTACGCCGTCATTTGGCGAATTCAATCGTCCAGTGCTCGTCGCCCAGTTCCCGGTCACCGGAATACAAGGGATTTGTCTGGCCAACCTCCCACACCGTCGCCAGGGTCTCGCTCATGACATAATCCCTGTGTGCAGCGAGAGCCGTTTCAACCGCGGACGACCCGGAAACACCCAGCTTGATGCGATCCGACACCTCGAGTCCGGCTTGCTTGCGGGCATCCTGAACCGAACGGACGATTTCCCGGGCAACGCCTTCGCTGATGAGTTCATCCGTCAACGTGGTGTCGAGCGCCGTCAGGAACCCGGCGTCTTCGCCGCAGGCATAGCCCTCGGCGGGGCTGGTTTCGACCAGCACGTCGTCCCCTTCGAGGGTGATCTTCTCGCCACCGGCCTCTATCTCGAAGGGCTCGCCGCGCGCGGCCGCCACAGCGATGGCGGCGCCATCAGCCTCTTCGAGTGATCTGCGAATGACCGGGATGAGTTTTCCGTAGCGTTTTCCAATGCGCGGCAAATTCGGCTTGATTCGATAGCTGACCAGTCCGGCATCGCGCGCAATAAACTCGATGGACTTGACGTTGAGTTCCTCGAGAATCTGGTCCTGATGATCGTCGAGCGCCTTTAACGACGCATCGTCTGGCGCACGTACCAGCAATCTTGATAGCGGCTGCCGCGTCCGCACACCCGACTGGCCGCGCGCGGCACGGGCCAAGCCGACGACTTTCTGAACAACGTCGACATCGAACAACAGCTCGTCGTTTCTCCACGACACGTCGGCTTTGGGCCAGTTACCCATGTGCACGGAAACAGGGGCATTCTTATCCACTGTACGGACAAGATTCTGGTACACGTTTTCAGCGAGGAATGGCACGAACGGAGCCATTAGCTCGTGCACACCTTTGAGACATTCATACAACGTCAGGTAAGCGGCCTGAGTATCTTCCGGGTCCGAGGATTTCCAGAATCGACGCCGGTTACGACGCACATACCAGTTGCTTAGCTGGTCGACGAAGGCCTCGATCGCTTCGCCGGCAGTCTTGGCGTCGAAATTATCCAGTGCGTCGGTGACCGCTGTGATTGTTTTGTGCAATAGCGCGAGCGCCCAACGGTCGATTTCGGGCCTCTCTGCAAGGGGAATATCACGGCCAAGGTCAACCTCGTCGAGTCGCGCGTAAAGAACGAAGAACCCATAGGTGTTCCAGAAGGTGTTGATAAACGAGCTGGCAACGTCAGCGACGATCTCAACCGAGATACGCTTCGGTGCGTCCGGTGACAAGCGCGCCAGGAAATACCAGCGCAGCGCATCGGCACCGAAGGAGGGGATGCCGTTCGCGTAGTTCTTGCGCACGTATTTCTCGACTTTCTGCTTGTGACTGGCGAGCATCAGGCCCTGCGTCGATTTTTCGAGCAAGGCGTCGAAGCTGACGCCGTCGATCAGATCCAGGGGGTCCAGCGTATTTCCCTTGGACTTCGACATCTTCTGCCCCTCGGCGTCGCGTACCAGGGCGTTGATGTAGACGTGGCGAAACGGCACCTTGCCGGTGAAATGCAGGGTCATCATGACCATGCGCGCGACCCAGAAGAAAATGATGTCGAAGCCCGTAACCAGCACCGAGGACGGCAGGAACGCGTCGAGATCCCCTGTTTTTTCCGGCCAGCC
>JAENXP010000544.1 GCA_016649475.1 Burkholderiales bacterium
CCCTAGGGTCTGTTTACATTCAGCACTTGATCGATGAGTGTTAACGGAACCTAGGCTTGCCTCCAGGGATGGTCCAGTTTTCCCTGCTGGAAATCGGTGAGGCGTTCGCGCAAATCGTCAGGAATCGGCACGGCGCGTTTGGTTTCGAAAGAAAAGACGCACAAGGTTAGCTGTGCCGTGATCCTGGTCTGACTGTCCAGAACAGCGCCCACCGCCAGAGTGATGGAACTCTTGCCGATGCGCTCGAGCTTCAGCGTCAGCGTGATGACCTCGCCGATCTTGGACGGCGCGATGAAATCGCATTTGATATTGACCATGGGCAGCCCCAGCCGCCGCGTGGTGATGAAGTCCGCGTAGTTGACTTCCAGGGCGTGGTTGAACCAGTCTTCCACCAGCCCGTTGAACATCACGAAATAGTGCGGATAAAAAATGATGCCGGCCGGATCGCAGTGCGAGAAGCGAACCAGCATGTCGCTGTAGAAGACGTCCTTCTTGGTTTCTGTGCTCATGCCTTGCTCCTCGCGCGGGCGATTTCTCGCAGGGGCGCGGGATGGCGCCCCTTACATGGTCGCGCCCAGGACCCAGGGTGCGAATTCGTCCTCGCCATAGCCGAAGGCCTCGCTCTTGGTACTGGCGCCCGACGCGGTCTTGAGGATCAGCTCGAACAGCCTCTGCGCGGCGTCGGCTATGCTTTCCTTGCCGTCGACGATAGTGCCGCAGTTCATGTCCATGTCCTCCTCCTGGTGCTCGAACAAGCGCGTGTTGGTGGCGAGCTTGAGCGAGGGCGCGGGCTTGCAGCCATAGGCCGAACCGCGGCCGGTGGTGAAGCAGACCAGGTTCGCGCCACCCGCGATCTGGCCGGTTGCCGACACCGGGTCGTAGCCGGGCGTGTCCATGTAGACGAAGCCCTTGGCCGTAACCGCTTCCGCGTATTCGTACACATCGACCAGATTGGTGGTGCCGCCCTTGGCCACGGCGCCCAGCGACTTCTCCAGAATGGTGGTAAGGCCGCCTGCCTTGTTGCCGGGCGAGGGGTTGTTGTTCATTTCATTGCCGTTGCGCGCGGTGTAGTCTTCCCACCACTTGATGCGGCGGATCAATTTCTCGCCTACCTCGCGCGTGAGCGCGCGGCGCGTGAGCAAGTGCTCGGCGCCGTAGATCTCCGGCGTTTCCGACAGGATCGCGCCGCCGCCGTGGCGCACCAGCAGGTCCACTGCGGCGCCCAGCACCGGGTTGGCGGAAATGCCGGAGTAGCCGTCCGAGCCGCCGCACTGCAGTGCCAGCAGCAGATGGCTCGCCGGCACGGTCTCGCGCTTCACGCGGTTGGCTTCGGGCAGGACCGCCTCGATGCGCGCGATGCCTTCGCGCACCGCCTTCATGGTGCCGCCCTTTTCCTGGATGGTGTAGGCGGCCAGCTTGTCGCTGCGCTTGAGCTGCTGTGCGGCGAGCAGGCTGTTGATCTGGTTCGCTTCGCAGCCCAGGCCCACGACCTGCACCGCGAAAAAATTGGGGTGGCGCGCATAGCCGGCCATGGTCCGGCGCAGCAGGTCCATGGGCTCGCCTTCGGAGGCCATGCCGCAGCCGCTCTTGTGCGTGAGCGCGACCACGCCGTCGACGTTGGGCCAGGCGTCCAGTCGGTTTTCGAAATGGCGCGCGATCATGCGCGCCACCGTGGCCGAGCAGTTGACGCTGGTGAGGATGCCGATGTAGTTGCGCGTGGCCACGCGCGCGTCGGGCCGGACGATGCCCTGGAAAGTCGCCGGCTGTGCCACGAATTCGGTGGCTTTGGCTTCCGCGCAAAAAGCGT
The DNA here is from genome assembly GCA_016649475.1 of Burkholderiales bacterium. Classification (GTDB taxonomy): domain Bacteria; phylum Pseudomonadota; class Gammaproteobacteria; order Burkholderiales; family SG8-39; genus 2-12-FULL-64-23. The sequence continues at coordinate 1,808 of JAENXP010000544.1, forward strand.
AATCGCGATCGAAGGTGCCCATTTCGATGTTGTGCACATGCACGTGCTCGCCTGCGCGGATGTCGCGCGTGGCGAAACCGATGATCTGGTTGTAGCGCCGCACCGGGCTGCCGGACTTGATTTCGCGCACGGCGATCTTGTGCCCCGCGGGCACGCGGGCTGCAACGCGGACATTGTTTTCCTCGAGCAGCGTCGTGCCCTCGGCGATTTCGACGCGGGCGATGACCACGTCGTCGGCGGGGTTGAGGCGTATGGTCAGATCGGCGGTTTGCAGCATGGCGGCACCTTTGCTATTCAGGTTTTGTAAAGACCGATAATTCTACCCTTTTGCGCTCGCGCTTCTGTTGTAGCAGAGCCGCGATTTGGCGCGGACGAGAAACCGTCCGCGCGGATCGTCGATTGTGCACGGATGAAAAACGCATCCGCGCACAATCGACGATCTTGTATAAGACCCCTGGACTGTTTGCGCTTCTCATCCGTACAGAAAGCACGGTTGGCGCGCGCAGCGCGCAAGGGTCTTTGTCGCATGCGACGATATTCGATACCAGGCATATAGCGGGAAGAGGCGGCTACGGGAAAAACTTCTTCGGCAGCCACAGTGCGATTTCGGGTACGTAGGTGATCAGAATCAGGCTACCCAGCAACGGCACCAGCCAGGGCAGGATGGCTATGGTCGTTCGCTCCAGCGAAAGCTTGGACACGCGTGCGAGCACGAACAGCACCATGCCCATGGGTGGATGCAGCAGGCCTATCATCAGGTTCAGCACCATCACCAGGCCGAAGTGCACCGGGTCTACACCCAGCTGAATGCAGATCGGCAGCAGGATGGGCACCAGAATGGTGATGGCGGCGGTCGGCTCCAGAAAGCAGCCCACGAACAACATCAGCAGGTTCGCCAGCAGCAGGAA
>JAENXP010000585.1 GCA_016649475.1 Burkholderiales bacterium
GATGGCACCGAATCCTCCGGCGGGTCCGCCCGCGGCCACGACAAGGAGGTCGTCGGGGCTGCGCAGCGCGCAGTAGACCTTAGCCTCGTCCTTGCGCCCGGCGACGGCAGCCTTGCCGACCGTGCGCCAGTCGCCGCGTTTCACCCGGGCGACTTCGAACACGTATTCGCGAATATTCTGCTTGCTCCAGCCCGCCGCGGCAAAGATCTCGCGATGCTGCTTTGGAATCACGAAGGCGTAGTTTCCCTCCCAGATCGAATAAGTCAGCATGTTGTTGCGGATCGCGGACGCGTAGGTGTCGAGGATCTCCTTCGGGTCGTGGGTCCACTCGTTCATGATCTGGTGCGGGGATTGCACCTGCATGACGGTTATTGCAGAGGTGCCTGCCGGGATCCCGCGTTCGACCGACAGGGGCAGCCAGGTAGAGTCCTCCTCGTCCTCGGCCACACAGAACGTGAATTTGCCCGGATGGCCCAGCGTGGACCGATCGAGCTGTCCGGGAAAGCCGCCCAGGACATTCAACAGAACCAGGCGCACGCTGCGGCCGATGGTCGCATTCGCGCGCGCCGCATTGCCCAGGGCGTTGTGCGTCGTATTCATGCCGAGCTTGAGACGGACCGGTCCGTTGACGACGATGAACGGCGCGCTGCCTCCGGTGCTGGCCGTGCTGCCGTGCAGGGCGTACTCCGGCTTGCACATCGCCTTGATGATCGCGACACTGACCGGAAAGTACTCGGGCAGGCAACCGGCCATCACCGCCGCAATCGCGACCTTCTCGGCGCTGATGCTGCGGCGGCGTACCGGCTCGACGCCGATGATATCGCCGGCCGCCAAGCCCGCCGCATCGAGAAAACGCGCCACGGCCTCTTCGGTCGGCGGCACCACGGGCAGGCCATCGGTCCAGCCGTTGCGCTGGAACAATTCATTGGCCTCGGCCGCGTCGGCGACTTCCAACACTGCGCTCGCGAATCCTGCGGTGCCGCTCATTTGTTGCTCACTCGGGAAATCCTCCGTCCTGGTCATATGATACCTTCGCTTCTCAGTCGCTGCACCTCTGCTGCAGAAAGATTCGCATAACGCGCGAAAACTTCCTCGCTGTGCGCACCAGGGACGGGTGCCGGGCTGTCGTAGCCCGCGGGTGTGCGGCTGAACTTGATCGGAAAGCCCGGCCCCGAAGCCGCAGCAGGCATCCCGGTCATCGGATTCTCGAGCCGGACTATCATTTCGCGCTCCAGCAATTGAGGCCAGCGCATGACTTCATCGGCCGAACGAACCGGGCTGCACGCGATACCCGCGCTGGCAAGCGCTGCGACGATCGCATCCTTGCTGCGCGACGCCGTCCATTGCGTCACCACCGCGTCCACCTTCGCGTTATTGACGATGCGCCAGCCGACTTGCATCATGTTCGCATCGTCCTTGAGATCGGAGCGTCCCATCGCTTCGAGCAGCGCCAGCCATTCGCTGTGCGTGGCCGCGCCTATCGCTACCCACCCGTCGCTAGCCTGGAACACATTGAAAGGCGAAAAGCGCATGATCCGGTTTCCCTGCCGGGAAGCGAGGTTCAGGCGCTCATAGCAGTCGATGGGCTCGTCGAAAATCAGGGAGAACAGGCTGTCGGACATGGCCACATCGATTGCCTGGCCTTCGCCGGTGCGCTCGCGGTGCAGCAGCGCCGCGACGATGCCGTGCGCGGCGAAAACACCGGAGATCGCGTCGGAGAGAGCCGAGGCCGTCTTGACCGGCGGCTCGCCCGGCTGGCCGGTCATGCTCATGAGGCCGACAGCCGCCTGCACCATCAGGTCGTATGCCTTGTCGTTCTTCGAGGATCCGCTCGAACCATAGCCGGTGAGTGCGCAGTAGATGATCGCGGGGTTTGCTTGCCGCAGCGCGGCATAGTCCACTCCGAGCCGGCTTGCCACACCGCAACGGAAGTTCTCGACGACCACGTCCGCCTTCGCCGCCATATCGAGAAAGATCCTGCGACCCTGGTCCGATTTCAGGTCGAGCGTGACGGATTTCTTGCCTCTGGCGCGTTTCAAATAGGCGAGTCCCATGTCTTGATCGGAGCGCCGCTCGAACGAGATTCCCCCGGGGCCATCATAGGGCGGGGCAAACGCGGTCGGATCCCCGCCTTTCGGATCGTCGATCTTGATGACCTCGGCGCCCATTCCTGCAAGAAGCAAGGTACATTGCGGACCGGAGAAAAACCGCGTCAGATCCAGAACTACAATCCCGTCAAGAATCTTGCTCATGCGCCCTCCGGTAAATTGTCGGTACCGGCACCAGGTGAATCGGGGCCGCGTAATTGGCGGAAGAGAGTGGGAGTCGAACCCACACAGGACCATCGAATGGCCCACACCGGATTTGAAGTCCGGCCGCACCACCGGGTGCGATTCTCTTCCATTGAGGCGACATCTCTTTCCAACCCGACCCCATGCTGCTCATGGGCGGATCAATGCCAAGGCTGACTTTGCCGCAGCCGTACCTTCCGCTACCGCGTCTGCGAGCAAGCCGCCGTAGC
>JAENXP010000602.1 GCA_016649475.1 Burkholderiales bacterium
CTGAGCGCCGCGGACTGATGGGCACGACCGGCGCCGGCGGCCTCGGCCTTGCCGGCGGCGTGTTTTCCAATATACGCGTGGCGCAGGCGCAGGCGCTCACAGGCGCGCCGCCCGAGGTCGATCGCGTTTCCGTGCGGGTGGTGACCGACTCGTATCACCACCTGTTTCTTCCCTCTGGCGCATTCGGCGAGGTAGCGGTGCAACAATTCCAGCGCCCGCCCTCGTCCGATATGCCGCGTACGCTGCAGAACGAATGGGGCCTCGCGCTGCATCTGGAGTCGGCGCGCGGCGCCGAGACGCGGCAGGTGCTCGTCGACTTCGGCTTCACCGGCGACACTCTCAACAACAACCTCGATCTGCTCGGAATCGACGTGGCGAAACTCGACGCCATGCTGCTCTCGCACGGCCACTACGATCACTTCGGCGGCATGGTCGGTTTCCTCACGGCCCACCAGGAGAAGCTCAAGCCCGAATTGCCGTTCTATCTGGGCGGCGAGGAGTGCTTTTGCAGCCGCGAGACCGGCCCGGCGGACGCGCCTTCGAATTTCGGCGCGCTCGACCGCAAGGCGATTGCGCAGGCCGGGCTGCAAGTCCTTTTCGCCGAGCGGCCGTCGCTGCTCGCGGACCACGGTTTCACCACCGGCTACATTCCGCTTGCGTCGTTCGAGAAGCCGGCGCAGCCCTCGCGCATGAAGGTCGGCCTCCAGCCGGACGGCGTAGGCTGCGCGCCCGAGGGCCTGCCGGCCGAGAAACGCGGGCTGACCATGGTGACCGACGATTTTCAGCACGAGCACGCCACCTGCTTCAACGTAAAAGGCAAGGGCCTGGTGATCATGACCTCGTGCGGCCACCGCGGCATCGTCAACTCGGTGCGCGGCGCCATCGAGGTATCGGGCATCAGCAAGGTGCACGCGATCCTCGGCGGCTTTCATCTGATGCCGATGCCGCAGGAATACGTGCAAAGCAGCGTGGCCGCGCTGAAAGAATTCGATCCCGACTACCTGATCCCGATGCACTGCACTGGCACGCCGTTCTACGAGCTGGCGAAACAGGAGATGCCCGGGCGCGTGCTGCTCAGCTCGACCGGAACCCGTTATACCTTCGGAAGTTGAAAGTGAAAGGGGTCGGGTTCGAGTATTCTCTAGGCATACCCGCTCGCAGCGGTCCGCGCGCGAGTGGTCGATCCCCCAAACGTAGGTTCGCAACCGGAAAAGGCGTATGGACACCGTCCCGCCGGCCGATTGTGCGCTGATGCCTGCGCCTGACCCTGAAAAACCTCGGAAATCGGGTTATCTGCAAAAACGGCTGGCAAACGCTCCAAAATGGGACTATCATGAACATTGAGTCCAATACTGGACTAACAATCATGGAAACCACCTCAATACAAGCAAGAGCCCCGCTTAAGCCCAAGGAAGTTTCCGGGCCAGCCCTGCGCACGGTATTTCGCATCCTGGCCGCTTGGGGGCTGAGCAACAAGGAGCAGATGAAGCTGCTTGGCAATCCGCCAAAATCCTCGTTCTATCGCTGGAAGCAGGGCGAAGGCGTGGTGCTGTCGCAGGACACCCTGGAGCGGCTGTCATACATATTCGGAATCTACTCGGCGCTGCAGGTTTTGCTGCCCCGCCCCGAAGCTGCGGATGCCTGGCTCAAGAAACCGAACGCTGCGCCGCTGTTCGGCGGACGCAGCGCCTTGGAGCGCATGCTTTCGGGCCAGGTTGCGGATATTTACGTCGTGCGCCAGTACCTGGACGCACAACGCGGCGGGTGGGCGTGATTCCGAGCATCGCCAGGGTAATGTGGAAACCGTGTTTTCGGCTCATTCCCAGTCATTTCCCGCCAATAGGCGTCTACGATCGTGTGGCGGATCCGGCCGATCTCGATGCCGTGTTCGCAGTCGAGAATCTGAGCAACCCGCGCTTGCGTCAGGAAGCGGGGGACATTTCGCTGGTTCCACCGGAGGACCGGGTTGCGGGCCCGGGGGCGACGCCGATCATGGCGGCGTTTGCGCATTTGAACCCGGAAGGCAGCCGCTTCAGCGACGGTAGCCACGGGGTTTATTATGCCGGGCGCACGCTGGCTACCGCGATTGCCGAAACACGCTACCACCGGGCGCGGTTTCTCATGATGACCAGGGAGGATCCACTGGAAATAGACATGCGCAGCTACCTCGCCGATCTCGATGGTGAACTGCACGATATCCGGGGTCGCGGCGATCTGAGCGAGGTCTACGACCGGGATAACTACGCCGCCGGTCAAACGCTGGCGCGTGAACTCAAAGCCATCAAGTCCCAGGGCATAGCCTACGACAGCGTGCGTCATACCGGCGGAGAGTGTGCCGCAGTGTTTCGGCCGCCGGTCTTGTCTAATTGCGTTCAGGGCCCGCACTTCGGCTATATTTGGGACGGAACGCAGATTGCGACC
>JAENXP010000608.1 GCA_016649475.1 Burkholderiales bacterium
AAAGGCGTTTCCACATGGCGCCTCCCGATGCGCCGATATTGATGTATCCGTCGGAGGTGGTGTAAGCCGAAGTCGGCATGCTGGTCGGATGGTCGTTCCCGACCTGCGGCGGCACCTCGCCGTCCATCAGGTAGCGCGCCGCCTGAAAATCGAGCAGCGCAATGCCCGCCATCAACAGCGACGATTGCACCCACTGGCCCTGGCCGGAAGCCTCGCGCTCCAGCAGCGCGGTCAGGACGCCCAGCGCCGCGTACAGGCCGGCGCTCACGTCGGCAATCGCCGCACCGGTGCGCATCGGGCCTTCACCGGGCCGGCCGGTGACCGACATCAGCCCGCTCATGCCCTGCGCGATCTGATCGAATCCCGGCCGCGCCACGTAGGGGCCGTCCTGGCCGAAACCGGAGATACTGGCAAGGATGATGCGCGGGTTTATCGCCTTGAGGGACTCATAGTCGACGCCGAGACGGTATTTGACGTCGGGACGATAATTCTCGACCACCACATCGGCATTCTTCGCCAGCCTGGCGAACACCTCGCGGCCCTCGGGCAGTTTGAGGTTGAGGGTCATCGCGCGCTTGTTGCGGTGCAGATTCTGGAAATCGGGGCCGTTGCGCGGCCCGCCCATGCCTTCGCTCGTGTCCACGCTCGGCGGCGATTCGATTTTGATCACATCGGCGCCGAAATCTGCGAGTTGTTTGACGCAGGTCGGACCGGCGCGTACGCGCGACAAATCGAGGACGCGAAAGCGCGAGAGTGCCGTTGAAGCGGGAGTATGAGTCATGATGGGGTCGGGTTGGTTGTCAATGGAGGGGATGCTGCGCTATCGATTATCGCGTCGCCGCCCGCGCACCGCAAGCATTTCCGCGGCTCTCACCCAAACCCGCTGGTGGGCGCGTCAGGCTATCCACTCGCTCACCGGCGCCCTCGCCTGCTCCAGCGACTGGCACAGTACATCCACCAGCACCGGTTCGTTCGCCTCCAGCGCCAGTTTGAGCGTCTCGCCCAGTTTTTCCGGGTCTTCCACCCGGTAGCTTTTGACGCCGAACGCGCGCGCCACCGCGGCATGGTCGGTGCGCGAAAAGTCCACCGAGAAATAACGCTCGCCGAAGCCGGTTTTCTGCCCTGCCTTGATCCAGCCATAAGTGGAGTTGGAAATCACCACCATGGCGAGCGGAATTTTCAGCCGGCAGATGGTCTCCAGTTCCCCCACGGTGAAACCGAAACTGCCATCGCCCATGACCGCAACGATCTTCGCGCCCGGGCGGCCGAAATAGGCGCCGGCAGCGGCGGCCATGGAATAGCCCAGCGCGCCATGCGCACGGTTGCTGATGAAATGCCGCCCGGTGCGCTCGTTTTCGAAATACGCGGAAAAATACGGACAGGGCGTGCCCGGGTCTGCGACCACGACGGCATCGCCGGGCAACAGGCGATTGAGTTCGGCCACCACGCGCTCCGGCCGGATCGGGCGTTCACTCGATTCGGCGAGCAGGCGAAAAGCGGCGAATTTTTCGCGCTTCGCCTGCGCAACCGCCTCGCGACCCCAGCCGCGCGCATCAACGCCGGCGGCCTTCAGTTCCTCGCCCAAGGCGGCGAGCGTCAGCTTCGCATCGCCCACCAGGCCCGCCGCCACCGGGTAGTTGGTGCCGATTACCACAGCATCGATGTCCAGCTGGATCACCGTCACCTTGCCCGGTGCGGGGTAGCGCCAGCGTTCGGTCGTGACCGAACCGGCGCGGCAGCTCACGAACACGACCAGATCAGCCATCTGCACTACTGCGCGTGTGGGCAGGGTGCCGCCGTTGGAGCCGACTACGCCCAGGGCGAGCGGATGAGCATCGCCGATACTGCCCTGCCCGCTGATGGTGGTGGCGACCGGCGCGCCCAGGCGCTCGGCGCAAGCGATCAGTTCCTGCTCCGCACCCGAGATCACCACACCGCCGCCGACGATGAACAGCGGGCGCTCGGCCTGCGCCAGTAGCCTGGCGGCCTGCGCGATCGCCGCCGCATCGGCGCAAGCCCGGCGCGATGGAAATTGATTCAGGCTCGCATCGCCCCAGATCTCGGCCTCGTCGACCATCTGCTTCTGCACGTCGTAGGGAAGGCCGATGTGCACCGCGCCCGGCCTGCCCGTGGTCATCTGCTTGAACGCACCGCGCAGGACGCGCGGGATGTCGGCGGCGGCATCGAGCACGGTGTTCCATTTGGTCAGGGGCTTGAACAGGGCCTGCTGGTCGAGTTCGGTGAGCGCATACCTGCCGCGCGCCGACACCGAAATGTCGCTGGTGAAGCACAGCACCGGAATGGAAGACTCGTTTGCCTCGACGATGCCCGGAAGGATATAGGTCGCGCCGCCGCCG
>JAENXP010000346.1 GCA_016649475.1 Burkholderiales bacterium
GGTTATGATGCCGGGCTGGACGAACTGCGCGGCCTGCAGACCAACTCGAGCGAATTCCTGGTCGCGCTCGAAGCGCGCGAGCGCGAGCGGAGCGGCATTCCCAACCTCAAGGTCGAGTACAACCGCGTACACGGCTTTTACATCGAGGTCACCCACGCTCACGTGGAGAAAATTCCCGCCGACTACCGCCGGCGCCAGACGCTGAAAAACGCCGAGCGCTACATCACGCCGGAACTGAAGACTTTCGAGGACAAGGCGCTGTCGGCACAGGAGCGTGCACTGGCGCTGGAAAAAGCCCTGTACGAAGAGTTGCTGGAAGACTTGCAGCCGCATATTCCGGCGCTGCAGCGCATCGCGAGGAGCCTGGCCGAACTCGATTTGCTCGGCGCCTTCGCCGCGGACAGCCTGCGCCTCAACTGGTGCCGGCCGCAGTTCGTGGACGAAGCGCTGATCGAAATCGAGGCCGGGCGCCACCCGGTGGTCGAGTCACAGGTGGACCAGTTCATCGCCAACGACTGCCGCCTCAATGCCGCGCGCCAACTGCTGTTGATCACCGGGCCGAACATGGGCGGCAAGTCGACCTATATGCGCCAGGTGGCGCTGATCGTGCTGCTTGCCCACGTCGGCGCCTTCGTGCCCGCGCGCTCGGCGCGCCTCGGTCCGATCGACCAGATATTCACCCGCATCGGCGCCGCCGACGACCTCGCCGGCGGACGTTCCACTTTCATGGTGGAAATGACCGAGAGCGCCAACATCCTGCACAACGCGACGGCGGCGAGCCTGGTGCTGATGGACGAAGTCGGGCGCGGCACCTCCACTTTCGACGGCCTGGCGCTGGCCTGGGCGATCGCGCGCCATCTGCTGGAAAAGAACCGCAGCTACACCCTGTTTGCGACGCACTATTTCGAACTGACGCGGCTGGCCTTGGATTACCGCGAAGCGGCGAACATCCACCTCGACGCAGTGGAGCACAAGGATTCCATCGTATTCCTGCACGCGGTCGAGGAAGGCCCGGCCTCGCAGAGCTACGGCCTGCAGGTGGCGGCGCTCGCCGGAGTGCCCGGCAGCGTGACGCGCTCGGCGAAGCGCTACCTGCTGCAACTCGAGGAACAGAGCCTTACGCGCGGCGGCCAGACCGATCTGTTCGCCGGCGCGGCACCCGCGCCCGAACCCGAGCCGCATCCGGCGCTGGATCTGCTCGCGGCCATCAAGCCGGACGAACTCAGCCCGAAAGAAGCGCTGGAACTGCTCTACAAGCTGAAGCAATTGTGATCCGCCTGCTTGCGGCGATTGCGCTCGTGCTGGCGGCGGCGCTGGCGCAAGGCCACGCCGGCGCGCTGGCGCCGGGGCATGCGGGCGCGCGCTTCAGCTTTGCCGTCATCGGCGACGCCCCCTATTCCAACGGCGAAGAGTGGATATTCGCCGACATGCTGAAAGACATCGACAGGGAAGAACTCGCCTTCGTCGTGCATATCGGCGATTTCAAGAGCAGCAACAGTCCCTGCACTGATGAATTGTTCGCCCGGCGCCTGCGACAATTCCAGTCGGTGCGCCACCCGTTCGTTTACGTTCCGGGCGACAACGAATGGACCGATTGCCATCGCAGCGGCGCCGATCCCCTGGAACGGCTGGCTAAGCTGCGCGAAATGTTCTACCCGGACGAGGACAGCCTTGGTGAACCCAAGCTCAAGCTGGTCCGCCAGAGCGCCGATGCGCGCTATGCCGAATATCGCGAGAACGTGCGCTGGAGCGTGGGACCGGTATTGTTCATCGGCCTGAACCTCCCTGGCAGCAACAACAACTCAGGGCGTACGGCGCAAATGGACGCCGAATACGCGCGGCGCGGCGCGGCCAACGCCGCCTGGCTGGCGCAGGGTTTCGATCTGGCGAAAAGTAGCGGCCACTCGGCAGTCTTCATCGCAGCCCAGGCCGATCCCCGTTTCGAACGCCCGTTCAGGCGCCCGGCCAATGCGGCCGACGGCTATGCCCGATTCAGGCAGGAACTGCTGGCGCATACGCTGGATTTCGGCAAACCCGTATTCCTGATCCACGGCGACACCCACCGCTACCGCGTCGATCACCCGCTAGTCGATCCCGCAACGCAGAAAGCGGTCGAGCACTTCACCCGCATCGAGACTTACGGCTCGCCATGGGTGGAGTGGCTCCGCGTAAGCGTGGATCCGGCCAACCCGAGTACGCTTGCGATCCAAACCGGCAAGGAGATCAATCCCGCGCAATAGCGCAGTAGCGCAGGGGTCGGGTTGGGAGTTTTTTTCTCTGAGGGTATTTCAATAGCCAGATTGGGAAAAACTCCCAACCCGACCCCAATTACCCCACGGTATGACGGGCGATGTAGGCTTTGATCGCGCCCGCGTCCGCGTCCAGCACCTCGAATCGCTGCGGCAACGCCTCCAGGTTTTCGCAGCCCGGCGGGTAGTCGGGATCGCGGCCCAGCGCTTCGCGTATGGTTTCGGCAAATTTCACCGGCAGCGCTGTCTCAAGACAAATCAGCGGCACGCCCGGCTGCCTGTGCTCCAGCCCAACCTTCAAGCCGTCCGCGGTGTGCGTGTCGATCATCACGCCATACTCCTTGTACGCGCGGCGAATAGTCGCCACCCGGTCGGCGTGGGTGCTCGAGCCCGACACAAAGCCGTATTCCTGCACATTGGCGAAGTAAGGCGTGCCGGCCAGGTCGAATTCGCCGCCGGCGTCGACCTTGCTCCACAATTGCCGCACCAGTGCGGCGTCGCGCCCGACCAGGTCGTAGACGAAACGCTCGAAATTGGACGCCTTGGAAATATCCATCGACGGGCTCGAGGTCTGCGCGACCTGGGCCGACGGACGCACGCGGTAACGGCCGCTGCGAAAGAATTCGTCGAGCACATCGTTCTCGTTGGTGGCGAGGATCAAACGCGCCACCGGCAGGCCCATCATGCGCGCGATATGACCTGCGCAGATATTGCCGAAGTTCCCCGAGGGCACGGCGAAAGCGACCTCTTCTTCATTGGATTTGGTCGCCGCGAAATAACCGCGAAAGTAATAAACGATTTGCGCCGCGACCCGCGCCCAGTTGATCGAATTCACCGCGCCTATCCTCTGGCGGGCCTTGAACGCGGCGTCGTTGTTCACCGCCTTGACGATGTCCTGGCAATCGTCGAATACGCCGCGCACGGCGATATTGAATATGTTTGCGTCCTGCAGGGAGAACATCTGCGCCGTCTGGAACGCGCTCATCTTGCCCTGCGGCGAAAGCATGAACACGTTGACGCCGCGCTTGCCGCGCAGCGCGTACTCGGCCGACGATCCGGTATCGCCCGAAGTGGCGCCGAGGATATTGATGCGCTCGCCGCTTTTGGCAAGTACATGCTCGAACAGGTTGCCGAGCAGTTGCATTGCCATGTCCTTGAACGCCAGCGTCGGCCCGTTGGACAGTTCGAGGATATGCAGGCCAGGTTCCAGGGTCTTGACCGGGGTAATCGCCTCGGTGCGGAAAATCGCCTTGGTGTAGGTGCGCGCGCACAGGGCCTGCAACTCGGCCGCCGGGATGTCGTCGCAGAACTTGCGCAGCACCTCTGCTGCCAGTTCGGCATACGACAGGCTGCGCCAGGCGGCGAGCTCGGCCGCACTTACGCGCGGATAACTCTCCGGCATGGCGAGGCCGCCGTCCGGGCACAGCCCGCCCAGCAAAATCTCGGTGAAAGTCTGCGGCGCCATGCCGCCGCGGGTGCTTATGTAGCGCATCTATCCTTGGCGGCATAAAACGTGCCGCCGTCGTTGCAGCGTTGCGATGTTGCGCGGACGAGAAACCGTCCGCGCGGATCGCCGATTGCGCACGGATGAAAAGCACATCCGCGCGCAATCGGCGATCTTGAAAAAAAACACTCTCTATCCTTGTTTTTCATCAGAACCACGTTTTCCGTACGGATGCTTCTTATCCGTACGGAAAACGTGGTTGGCGCGCGCAGCGCGCAA
>JAENXP010000427.1 GCA_016649475.1 Burkholderiales bacterium
CTCGTAGGGTCCCGCTCGGAAATCGCGACTCCGAGCCGTTCCAGACAGATGCGCATGTTGCGGGTGTCATCGGCGACGAGCACGCCGGACAACCGCGTCTCACCGCGAGCCAGCGCCGCGAGCAGCAGCGCGCGGTTGGAAATGCTTTTCGATCCGGGCAGTTTGACGCTGCCGGACGCGCTGCGGATGGGTGCGAGATCGAGAAATTCCACGGCCGGCACCGATCAGGCGGAAAACCGCGTCATTGCTGTTTCTTCAGCCATTGATTGCGCGCTGTTCGCGCCCGGTCGAATATCTTTTCCAGCCCTGCGGCGTCGCCCCTGCGCAACAACTGCTTCACCTCGGCCAGCTCGCGCTGGTAGCCGGAGAGTTCGGCCAGCAGCGCCTTGCGGTTTGCGACGCAGACGTCGCGCCACATTTCCGGATGGCTGGAGGCGATGCGGGTGAAATCGCGAAACCCCCCGGCTGCATAATTGAACAACTGCTTGCCGTTCGGATGTCGCGCGACCTGGTCGACCAGAGCAAAGGACAGCAGGTGCGGCAGATGGCTTACCGCGGCGAACACCTGGTCGTGTTCGGCCGGCTGCATACGAAACAGCCTGGCGCCGCAAAGACGCCAGGCCGATCGCACCCGGCGGACGCTGAGCGCGGAGTTCTCGGGCAGCGGGGTCAGCACCACCTTGCGTCCGCGGAACAGATCGGCACGCGCCGCTGCTACGCCGCTGTGCTCGGCGCCCGCTATCGGATGGCCAGGTACGAACTGCGCCGCACGGCCCTTGAGCATGCGATAGGCGAGCGCCACCACGTCCTGCTTGGTGCTGCCGCCGTCGGTCACTACCGTTCCCGCGCGCAAGTGCGGCGCGATTGCGCCCATGACCGCGCCCATCTGCCCGACCGGCGTGGCCAGCAGAACCAGGTCGGCGCCTGCGACCGCCGCCGGGTCGCTGCAGGCCTCGTCGATGACGCCCAGTTCCAGCGCGCGCGCCAGATTGGCCGGATTACGCCCCAGGCCGATAACATGTCTGGCTACGCCGGCCGCCTTGAGCCCGAGCGCAAATGAGCCGCCGATCAGGCCGACGCCGAAGATGACTACGGTATCGAGGCGGGACCCTGCCACGCCTCAGCCCTTCAACGCCGCTTCCAGCGCCTCGAGGAAGCGTGCGTTCTCCGGCGCCAGACCGATGGTCACGCGCAGGTGGTCGGGCATGGCATAACCCGCCAGAGGACGCACGATAACGCCCAGCCGCAACAGCCTCTGAAACACCGCGCCGGCCTGGCTCTGGCCTGCGTTTTTCCCTGCGGAGCGCGGAATCTCGACCGTAACGAAATTGCCGTACGAGGGGATCCACGCGAGGCCTAGCCGCTTGCATCCTTCGAGCAACTGCGCCATTCCCGCGACGTTGAGTTCGTAACTCTCGCGCACGAAGTCCTCGTCCGTCAGCGCGGCGACCGCAGCGGCAATGGCGAGATTATTGACGTTGAACGGCTGGCGCACGCGATTGAGCAAGTCCGCGAGCTCCGGGCGGCAGACGCCATAACCGACCCGCAGGCCGGCCAGTCCGTAGACCTTGGAGAAGGTGCGCGTCACGATCAAATTGGGAAAACGCTCGACCCAGGCGACGCTGGGGCAGCGCAGAGCCGGATCGAGATACTCGTTATAGGCTTCATCCACCACCACGACGACGTGCTTCGGCGCGCGGCGCAGAAAGGACTCGAGCTCGGCCGCCGTGAGCATGGTGCCGGTCGGGTTGTTCGGGTTGGCGATGAATACCACATGCGTATCCGGCCGGATCGCCGCCAGCATCGCCTCGAGGTCGTGGCCATAATTTTTCGCGGGGACGACGATGCCGTGCGCCCCGCGCGCCTGCGTCGCCAGAGGGTATACGGCGAACGCATGCTGCGAATAGACCGCCGAGCAACCAGGCGCAAGGAACGCCATTCCCGCCAGTTCGAGCACATCGTTCGAGCCGTTGCCGAGTACGATCTGCTCCATAGGCAGGCCGAGGCGCCGCGACAGCGCTTGCGACAGTTCGAAGCCGTCCGGGTAGCGCGCAAGGTCCGGCAACGCGGCCTCGATCGCGGCGAGCGCCTTCGGCGACAGCCCCCGAGGGTTCTCGTTCGAGGCCAGTTTCACGATCGTACGCTCGTCGAGCCCGAATTCGCGCGCGAGTTCGGTAATCGGCTTGCCGGGCTGATAGGGTGCGATGGCGCGCACGTAGCTGGGGGAACGTTCGCAGATGTCCATGATGTCCGACATGATGTTGTAGGGTGCGGCCGCCGGCATCTAAGGCTAGAGCACCGCAGCGGGATAAGAACCGAGGATTTTCAGAAACGGCGCGAGCTTTTCCAGCTCAGCCAGCGCCTTCGCCACCTTGGAATCCTGGCGATGCCCCTGCACGTCGACGTAGAACATGTATTCCCAGCGCCCGGTGCGCGCCGGGCGTGACTCCAGCCGGGTCATGCTCACACCGTTCCTGGCGATCGGCGTCAACAGCGCGTGCACCGCACCGGGGCGATTGGGCGCGGACATGACGATCGATGTCAGGTCTTTGCCCGAAGGCGCGGGGTCTTGGTCGCCCAGCACCAGGAAGCGCGTGGTGTTGTTGGGATCGTCCTCGATATTCCTCGCCACCAGCTTGAGGCCGTGGCGTTGGACCGCCGTGTCGCCGGCTATGGCCGCAGCGCCCGCCTCTTTCGCAGCCAGGCGCGCGGCCTCGGAATTGCTCGCCACCGGCACGCGTTCGACATCGGGGAGCTTGCGCGACAGCCACAGATTGCATTGCGCCAGCGATTGCGGATGCGAATAAACTCGCACGATCTTCTTCAGCGTACCGGACTTTGACATCAAGTTCTGGCGCACGCGCAGCACCGTTTCCGCGCAGATTTTGAGGGGCGTGCTGAGCAGCAGGTCGTGCGTCCTGCCGATCGCCCCTTCGCTCGAATTCTCCACCGGCACCAAACCGTAATTGGCGCCGCCGGTTTCGGTCTGACGGAATACATCGTCGATGGAGGCACAGGCTTGCGGCTGCACGCCGCCGCCGAACATTTTCAGAACTGCCATTTCGCTGAACGTACCCGCGGGACCGAGATAGGACACGGCCAGGGGCTGCTCCAGCGCGCGGCAGGCGGAGATGATTTCCACATACACCCGGGCGAGCGCTTCCTTGCCCAGCGGACCCTTGCTTTGCGCAAGGAGCCGGCGCAGCACCTGGGCCTCGCGCTCCGGCCGGTACACCTTGATCCCCTGCTTGAGCTTGCCCACCGCATGCGCCAGCCGGGCGCGCTCGTTCAACTCCGCCAGCAGGCGTGCGTCCAGCGCATCTATTTTTGCGCGCAGCTTGGCCAGGTCCTTGTTCATAGCCACCTCAGTCCCGCAGCGGCAGGTAACGCACTGCCAGCACGCCCTCGATCTTTCCCAGTTGCACCACCAGCTCGCGCGTGGCGGCGCTGTCCACGTC
>JAENXP010000222.1 GCA_016649475.1 Burkholderiales bacterium
GGCGATACCGCGGTGTTCGAGACGGGTCTTCGTAGGTGCCCCTAAGAAGATCTGTCCCGAACAACCAAATTTACCAGTCGAGCAATTTCTAAACATGTTGCGATTTGAAGGGCGCAACAAATTAGCAGAATTGCCAAGCGACTGGGATGAGGTTAGTCGGGATGATTTCGTTTAAATACTCAATTTCCCCTTTAGAGAATTCAACAGGAATTCTCGTAGAAAGATATTTCTCGGTTCAAGTTGCTGCTGAGCTAACTGGTTATAACATTCAGTACCTGCGGCGATTATTGCGTTCTGGCAAGCTGGAAGGCATCAAAATCGGGCAGTTATGGTTGATCGAGATGCATTCCTTAGAAACGTATCTACAACACGTGGAAACCACTTCTGACCGTCGTTGCGGTCCAAAGTAGTTTTTTTAATTTGGCGCGTTTACAAATGTAGACGCGAATCGTTTACAAACGTAAACGGGCATTCTCAAAAACGGAGGTTTGACATGAGTGTCTTAATACTTGATGCAGGAAACAGTATCATCAAAGCCAAGATCGCTCGCCGCGAACGAGGCGAAGTTGCTTTTCCTCACGCTATGAAACCACTGACTGAAATGGAGTATGAAAATATCCTGTCTCGATCTAAAACGACCGGACTATCGCCAGATTATTTGCGGATCAATGGTCAGCCATTCGTAGTAGGAGATAGCGCTGAGCGTCACGGTGTACATACCCAGCGCACAGGTTCAGCGCGTTACACGCGTGATTATTATGGGCTTTTTGCCGCTGCAGTATTGGTGCGACTTTACGAGCGGGGGAGGGAAGTCTCAATCTTTGGCAGTCACCCACCTGGTGATGTGAAGTTCCGACAGGATCTGATGGAATCTGTTATCGGTGATTGGGATGTAGAAACCCAGGGTCGGGAGCGTCACTTCCGGGTTACTTACGCCAACACTTTCGATGAGCCGGTGGGGGGTCTAATGAACGTGCTCCTAACCGAGGATGGACAGCACTATCAGCACACGGAGATCGGCAGAGGGCGGTCACTCGTAATCGATATCGGAGGGTTCACGACCGATTACCTCTCAGTAAATCCTGGCGGTGAAGTGGACTACAGCCTTGCTCGCAGCGTGCCGATTGGCATTCAGAACGTCGTCACCGATTTTGAAGAGAGCTTTCGAGCCAACAACCTGGAAGCAGTCAAAGATACCCCGGTGCTGCCGCCAGAGCGTATCCGCCGCGCTATTGCAACTGGCGTCTTTGAAGGTGGAGGGCGTCGCTACTTCTGCGATGATGAAGCCAAGGAAGCGACGAATATGCTGCTCAACCGCATTGCTGACACTTATCAGCAGATCGCCGGTGGATCGCTGAGTTGGGATGCAATTATCCTGACTGGTGGCGGAAGTGCGCTCCTTTACCAGCGGTTGTTACCTGTGCTGAATCACGAAAACATCATCCTGGCGGATGATATCGGGAGCATCCATCTGGCGAATGTCCGTGGTGGTCTAAAGCTTTGGCGTTTGTATGAGGCTTTGCAGGTGTTATGAGCGAGGTTATCAGCTTTCGGCTTAATAGAGAAAACCCACGCGAGGCTCTGGCACTTGAAGTGCTAAAAAACCGATTTCGTAAAGGCTTTAGTGTTCGTTACGTACTAACCGAAGCCTTGCTCAAATTGGATGAATCTGAGGATGCATCGAAAAATATTAGTTACACGGCAATCCCACAGCCGATGACGAGTACGTCTGTCTCGATGGGCATGATCTCACCTACCAAAGTGCGTTGCGCCTGAATCTCACACCGTCAGCATCCGCTCCAGCGCCACCCGCGCCCAGCGGGCCGTCTCGGCGTCCACCGTCACCTGGTTGACGATTGTGCCATCGGCCAGCGCTTCCAGCACGTCCGCCAGGTTCTCCAGCGTGATCTGGCTCATGGTGCGACAGAAGGGCGGCACGTCGGCCAGGGAGACGATCTGCTGCTCGGGATGCGCCGCCTGGAGCCGGTGCACCAGGCGCGCTTCGGTGCCAATGGCCCACCGCGCGCCCGGCGGCGCCGCTTCCACCTGTCCGATGATGTACGCCGTTGATCCGGCGTCGTCGGCCAGGTCCACCACCTCCATCGGGCACTCCGGATGGACGACGACGCGGACGCCGGGCAAGCGCTCCCTGGTGACGCGGACCTGCTCCGGCCGGAAACGGCGGTGCACATTGCAGGCTCCTGGCCAGAGGATGATCTTGGCTCGGCGGATCGCCCCGGCGTCGGGTGGTCGGTTGGAGTCCCACAGCACCATCTCCTCCACGGAGATGCCCATCCGCTTGGCTGTATTGCGCCCCAGGTGTTGGTCGGGAATGTAAAAGACGCGGGGGCGCTGGGCTAATGCCCAGCGGATGGCCCGTTCCGCGTTGCCCGAGGTGCACACGATGCCGCCGTGCCGCCCACAGAAAGCCTTCAGCGCCGCCGACGAGTTGACGTAGGTTATGGGCGTGAACTCGTCAACGGGCAGACGATCCCAGGCGGCCTGGACCGCCTCGGGCGTGGCCGTGTCGGCCAGGTAGCAGCCGGCGCTGGGGTCGGGGCTGAGCACATACTGGCCCGGTCGGGCCAGTATGGCCGCCGTCTCGGCCATGAAATGGACCCCGCAGAAAAGGAGGAACTCTGCTTCGGCCCCGCTTGCGTCGCGGGCCAGCTTCAGAGAGTCGCCCCGAAGGTCGGCAAGAGCCAGCACACCGTCGCGCTGGTAGTGATGGCCGAGGATGACCAACCGTTTGCCCAGGGCCGCTTTGGCGGCGGCGATGCGGACCGCCGGGTCGCCCTTGTCCGGCCACGCCCCCCTGTTGGCGATCTTCATACTCAGATCCAGTGCTTGGACCGAGTGGGTCAACGCCCCGACCGAGAGGAAGTCCACACCGGTGGCGGCAACCTCGGCGGCGCGCTCCAAGGTGACGCCGCCAGAGGCTTCCAGCGGCACTCGCCCGGCGGTGAGGGCCACGGCCTGGCGCATCTGGTCCAGGTTCATGTTGTCCAGCAGGATGCGGTCCAGCGGCGGCTCGATGCTGAGTGCCTGACGCAGCTCGTCCGGCGTGCGGACCTCGACCTCGACCGGCAGCTCAGGATGGGCGGCTCGGGCGCGCTCCACGGCGGGCACGATGCCTCCCACGGCGTCGACGTGGTTGTCCTTGATGAGCATCATGTCGTAGAGGGCCATGCGATGGTTCAGCCCGCCGCCCATCCGCACGGCGTACTTGTCCAGGACGCGGTAGCCGGGCGGCGTCTTGCGCGTGTCGAGCACCGTCGTCCCGGTACAGGCCACCGCGTCCACGAAGTGGCGGGTCAGCGTGGCGATGCCCGAAAAGCGCTGGAGAAAGTTGAGGGCGATGCGCTCGGCGGCCAGCAGCCCATGCGCCGGGCCGCTGACCTCGGCCACCAGTTCGCCGGGCACGACTTCCTGGCCGTCGGCGGCGTGGGCGACGAACTCGAGGGTTGACTCCACCCGGCGGAACAGAGCCTCGGCCACGGGCTGCCCAGCCAGCACGCCTGCCTCCTTGGCCACGATGCGGCCCCGGAGCACGAGGTCGGCAGGCAGGGTCGCCTCGCTGGTAGCGTCGCCCGGGCCGATGTCCTCGGCGATGGCCAACTCGATGAGCGGACCAGCCGCATCGAGTAGTTCTCCCACCGTGTCTGCCATTCTTACTCGCTTTCCGGTGCTACATTTTGGCCTCGCCGCGCCCGGTTTCGACGTGCTGCCAGGCGACGACGATGGCCACGGTCAGGATGGCGGCCACGACGATCTCGGGCAGGCCGTGGGTCAGGCCCACCGTCCAGGCCACACCCGGGGCCATGTAGCCGCGCAGCACAGCCATGGTTAGCACGCCGATTGTGTTGGTCAGCGTGCCCACCACGGCGGCGACGACCAGGGCCAGGTACTCGTTGACCCGCTTGAATCCGGCGTAGGCCATCCAGGCAGTGATGCCGATGAATATCCTGGGCAGCACGGCGACCAGCGGGTCCTTGAACATCGGCACGGTGGCCTGGAGAAAACTGAGCAGACCAAAGAGCGTACCGACGATGCCGCCCACAATACTGCCCTCCAGCACGCCGCCGACGATGGCCGGCACATGCATGATGGTGGCGTTGCCCGCCGCCGTGGGCACGGGGATAAAGCCTAGCCGGGTCCAGCCCAGGACGATGGCGATGGCGCTCAACACGCCGGCGATGACGATTTTGCGTACCGACAGAGTCCCTTCTGCCATATCTCACTCCTTTGGTCAAGCTTTTCAGGTCTGCAGCTCAGATCGGAAAACGGTTGCGCAGGGCCAACATGGCAACGGCAAAGAGCAGGCCGCTGGCGTAGGCGACGTAATCGGCCCGCGCGAAGTGGAGGCGCACGTAGCTGCTCCGCCCTTGCCCGCCTACGTAACAGCGGGCCTGCATGGCCAGGATCAAGTCCTCGGCGCGGCGAAAGGCATCCACGAAGAGCGGCACGATGAGCACCGCCACCTGGCGCGCTGTGGTCACAAAGCGCAGTTTGCCCTGGTGGGCGATGCTCGCGCCGCGCGAAGCTTGGGCCTTGAGGATGATTTCCAACTGCTCGGCCAGGAGCGGGACGAAGCGCAGAGCGACGGTCGCTACCAGCGACAGCTCGTGGGCCGGCAGGCCCAGCCGGCCAAAGGGCCGCAGCATCGCCTCCACGCCGTGGGTCAGGCCGGTCAGCGTCGTGGTGTTGGTCAGCAAGCTGGTCAGGAAGAGCAGTACGACGAAGCGCAGCATCGACACGACGACCAACTGCACGCTGCCATTGGTGACGTGGATCCAGCCCCAGCGAAGGAGAGTCTGGGTCTCTGTGCCGTAGGGCGTATAGGCGTCGCCGTAGAACAGCAACTGCAAAACGGCCAGCACGACGATGAAGGGTACAGCCGGTCGCAGCCCGGAGAGAATGTAGCGCAGCGGGATGCCAGCCAGCAGCACCAGCCCCAGCGTCAGCAGCACCAGGATGGCGTTGGCCGCGTACGATAGGCTGAAGGTGGCGGCCAGCGTCAGAAAGAGAAAGACCGACAGCTTGGTGCGCGGGTCGAGGCGGTGGACGACCGAGTCGCCCGGCAGGTACTGGCCGACAGTGACATATCTCAGGAGTTCAAAGTCTTCCATATCGCTTCGACTCCTTCGGCTACCGTCAGCGGTACGCCCTCGACGGCGAGGCCCCGGCGGCGCAGCTCGTGTATGACCCCTGTCACCTGGGGCACGCCCAGCCCGTAGCGGCGCAACGCCTCCGGTCGGGCGAAAACCTCGCGCACCGGGCCGCTCAGCGCCACACGGCCCTCGTCCAGGACGTAGAC